>CALXDO010000113.1 GCA_944387075.1 uncultured Oscillospiraceae bacterium
TGGTCTTCGCGGCGGTAATCCTCCTTCTGTCCATTGCCGGGGCATTTTCTCAAAACGACGAGCAGCTCCATGAGGTGATGGAGCTCCATCTGCAAAATACACAGGAGAACCTGGTCAGCCACCTGGACCGTCTGACCGCCCAGAGCTTGAACCTCTCCAAAGAACTCAGTCGTGAGATTGAGGGGGCTCTGATAGAGGAGGGCATCTCCCTGCAGGAGGTCAATGATGACCCGGAACGGCTGCTGCAGCTGCAGCAGCTTATGTATCCGCTGGTCAATACCGCCCTCCAGACGGCCAACTGCAATGGAGCCTATGCGATTTTAAATGCAACAGCCAACACCACCTTGGCGGTGGCAGACCACTCCAGGAGCGGGCTCCATCTGCGCTACTCCAATCTCAGCGCCAGCAGCCCCGTCACCCCCACTGTGGTCTATTTCCGCGGCATCCCGGATATTGCCCGGCAAAAGGAGCTGGAACTGCATAACCGTTGGAACCTAGAATTTGATATCGATCAAATCCCGGGCTGCCGGGAACTGATGGATATGCCCCTTGACCGGCCTGCACAGCGTTATTTCTGGTCTCAACGAATCGAGCTGAAGGGGACATGGGAATCTGCCGTGCTGTTGTGCGTCCCCATCGTGGGCAGCGATGGGACCGTATATGGTATCTGCGGTGTGGAGATCAGCGCACTGTACTTCCAATTGTCCTATCCCGCAGTGGAAGGCCAATTCGGGTCTGCGGTTACTGTACTGGCCCCCATTCAGGACAGCCGTCTGATGCTGGCAGATGGACTGGTGGGCAGTGTCAACGGCACCTATCTGGACGGACAGGAGACCTTGGTGATCCATCAGGGGCGATATTATAACGAATATGACACGGGTGCGGAGCGGTATATCGGCCTGCACCGGACGATCCCCATGGCTAGGGGAGGGGCAGAGGATACCGCTTGGGGCGCTGCGATTTTGATTCCCCAGGACAGCTATGCCGCATACATCGCCGAAGTGCAAAGAAATTGGATCCTCGCAGCCCTGGGATTGCTGGTGGTGATGCTGACCGTTTCCTTCTTCCTGGCACGGCGGTTTGTCCGGCCCATCACCGACAGCCTGAAGCGGTTTCAGCAGGAGGAACTGCCAGGGCAGGGAATGTCTTCTGGAATCTCGGAGGTGGATGAGCTGGAAGCCTTTCTCAACGCCCGGGCACGGAATCAGCGGTTGGAGCAGGGAGAGTTGCCGCCTAATATCGCTGAGCTCTTTGATCAGTTTGTGGCCCGAAAGGATTTATTGACCGAGGCAGAGCGAAATATCTTCCGCTACTATATGGAAGGACACGAGATCGCAGAGATCCCCGACCTGGCCTTTATCAGCATGAGTACCGTCCGCAAACACAATCGCAGCATTTATGAGAAATTGGGGGTAGCCTCCCGGGATGAGCTGATGCTTTATATTGACTTGCTCCGCCGATGCGGAAGGCTGCAGGAACTCTTCTAACATCAGGCTCATAATGTGGCAAAGCGCACAAAACCAACTCCGTGGTTTTGTGCGCTTTCTCTATTATCCAATGGATACCTTTTGTCAGAAAGGGGGAAAAGTATCTGGCAGACCATATCCTTTCCTCTCTGCTCCTGTTATAACAGGAGCAGAGAGGAAAGGAGGCACAAGAGATGATCAAACTGTTATCTGAGCATCTGGAGGATTGTTCCACACCCCAGTATTTCTGCTTTTCGGTGCGCTGCGAGGTGTGCGGGGAGTACTGGTACAGCAGCAGCATTCCCTTTTCCAAAGCGGAGCAGGCGGTCCATCATCAGGAAAAGAAGGAGCTTTACGACGCCATCTACCAGCGGGAGAAGGAGCGTGCCCGGTGGGCTGCCGGACAGGAGGCCAGGGAACGGTTCAGCCAGTGTCCCATCTGCCGACGGCTGGTTTGTGATACCTGCTTTCTTATCTGCGATGAGATGGATTTGTGTCGGGAGTGTGCTGGTCGCATGAAGGAGTCTGGAGAGCCGGTGGCGCCATGAAAAAGAAAAAGATATGGTCGTTCTTCCTCCTGCTGTGCCTGCTGCTGACTGGGTGCAGGGAGGGAATTTCCCCAGGGTATTTGATTCCTGCAGCAGAGGGCTCGGGGATGTACAGCACCGCTCTGGCCCCCTTCCTCTCGGGGTATACACGACAGGAAGCGGAGGATACCCTCTATGCGCAGGTGACCCAGGGGGATGCAGTCGCCTGCTTCGATGTACAGGCGATCCCGGCCATGCGCCAAGGGGTTGGCCGATATTGGTATCCCCACGTATTGGCCACGGTGGTCCTGGCAGTGGATCGCACCCGGACGGATGCGGTCATCACCGGCTGGAACAGCCTTCCGGAGAGTGGCGTCCCCGTGGGCATGAGTAGTTATTCTGTCATCCGTAATATGCTGGCCATAGGTGCGCTGTCCTATGGACTGGACCGGGTGGAGCCCACGAAGCGGGATGCGCTGACGTTCTTAGAACACCTCAACCAGGATGGAGGATTTGAGCTGGACGGCTCGAATGCCCCTATTTTGATTTGCCTGGACTATGAAGCTGTTGCTTGGAATCGAAATGGAGGTAATTATGAGATCATTGTGCCATCAGAGGGCACAATGTCCTACCACATGGGGCTGCTTTCCGATGTTCCGCTGACCCTGGAGCCTGGATTGGATGAAGCCCTTCTGTCTGCGGGCCTTCCTCTGGCAGATGGAGAGAGGCCGTCTGGCTTCCCGGCCGATTACCAGTCCGCTCGCACTCTGGGGGAGGAGGACTATGGTCGGTTCCTGGCCATTGCCGGGGACAGCAGCCGGGATTTGCGTCGCCAGGTGTTCCGCACCCGGCTGTACACCACAGCCGACATGAGAGAGCATATTTTGTCCGCTCTGCTGATTGCTGCGGCCATCCTGCTGTGGAAGGGGACGGTATCTCACCGCATGATGCGTCACGATGTCCGCCAAGCTGTCAACACGCTGAGCTGGCTGCTGGTGGGCTGGCTGTTGCTGCGCTTGTTCAAATACCAGCTGCGGGTGGATGATACCTTGAGCCGAATGTGCTGGTACGGCTACTATCTCTTCCAGCTGGCTCTTCCGGTGGCGCTGCTGTATCTGACGGAGATTTTGGACCGGGGCGAGGGGGAAAAACAACTGGTGCGACCCCTGTGGCCTCCCCTGGTGGGGTACATCGGTTCTGTACTGCTGGTGATGACCAACGACCTGCACCAGCTGGTATTTCGTTTTCCACCGGGTGGGACTTGGGCCTCAGACTACTGCTATGGTCCGGGATTCTGGATCGTGATTGCAAGTTCCCTTCTCTTTTTGGCATGTGCCCTTTGGAATCTACTCCGTAAGGGGTACAGGAGTCCCAGCCGGAGAGGCCGGATATTCCCTTTGCTATTCTGCGGAGGAATGGTGGCCTACCTGGCAGCTTACATCATGCGGGTACCGCTGGCGTGGGAAAGCGACCCAACCGTCTGTGTCTGTGCGCTCTCCGTCCTGTTCTTTGAAACCGTACTGCATACAGGTCTGATCCCGGTCAATATTCAATATCAGCGCCTATTTGCATCTGCTCCCACTAGCCTGACGCTGCTGGATGAGAATGGACGCACGGTTTTGTCCTCGTCCAATGCCCGTCCCATTTCCCACTCGGTATGGCAACGTCTGCGCATGGACATACAGCACCCCTTACTTCGAGATAGGGATACCCAGCTCCATGCCGTTCCCGTCCGTAACGGTATGGCAGTGTGGCAAGAGGACTTGTCCCAACTCAACAGGCTTCGCAGGGAAATTCTGGATGTACAGACCCGTCTGGAGGCAGCCAACGCCCTGTTGCGGGAGGAGGGTGAGGTGAAAAAACGTTTGCTGATGGCGGAAACGAACAAGGCTCTGTTCGAGCAGCTGGATCAGGATATGGAGTGCCGTATCACCTCACTGGCAAACCTCATTGACACCCTGCCGCAAGCGGAGCATCCCAGGGAGTTGATTGCGTATATCATCTTGTGTCTGTGCCACATCAAGCGCAGATGCAACCTGTTTTTTCTGGCACGTCAGGGAGAACAACTCCCTGGCGATGAACTGAGCATGTATCTGGATGAACTGGGGGAACTGGCTGGCTACACAGGGATGAAAACACTGATTCGTTGTGGGGTAAGGAATGGATTGGATATTCGACGTGCAGCCCTGTGTTACGATTTTGCCTTTGAGACCATATCTTGGACGTTGCGGGAGAATGCCTCTCCGCTGATGGGCTATCTGGAGGTGGAGAGCGCCCAGTTGGCGTTTCGCTTTCTCCCCGGCGGCAATCCCGCACCGTGGCGATTCTCCCGGGAACTGACTGAGGTGGTCGGTGCCCTGGGCGGACATATCGTGTGCAAGGACCTGGACGATGCCGTTGGAATCTGCATGACAATACCATTGGGAGGTGAGGCGTGTGGCTGAATTTTATCGGTTTCCCCAATGGAGTCTGACCGCTCTGGTCATGGTTGTGGCGGTATGCATTGTGCTACAGACTTTGAACGTATCCTATAGCATCCGCCGCCTGCCTGCAGGTTGGGGCAGAAGGGTGGAAAACGGCATGGAGTGCGCTGTTTTGGCGGCACTGTTTCTCTTCGCCGCTCTCTTGGGGCAGGTGCAGTACGGGCTGTACGGCGGCTTTCTGATGCCCAGCGCATACGGCTTTGCCCGTCAGGTGGTGTTTTTACTGGCTGCGGTGCTGGGTGCTGCTGCTGCCGTGGGGACGGAGCTGAGCTGGCCGTTTTTTGTCATCGGCGGGACAGCTGTCCTGCTCCCCATGACAGAGGAAATTACCGGAGCTACTTACCCCTTCTTTTTTCTGACGGCTCTTTTGTACTTCTTTGTTCGCAGCTTGCATATCTGCCTGATACGTCGGCAGGAGCTATATACTCAGATTTCCTCTGTATCCGTCAAAGAGGCCATTGATACTCTGCATACGGGGCTGTTGTTCTTTCGCCCGGAAGGAGACCTCCTACTGTGCAACAGCCGTATGGACGGATTGGCCCGGCAGCTGACTGGGCAGCCACTGTACAGCGGCAGGGAATTTCAGCGGTTTTTGGAGGCTGGTACACTCTGCAGGGGCTGTGTCCGGGAGGTTTTGGGGGATCAAAAGGTGTTCCGCTTGCCAGATGCCTCTGTATGGAGCGTCGCTGCCTACACCATACCCATGGGGCGAAAAACCTGCATGCTGCTCACCGCCGACGATGTGACGGAACAGTGGAATGCAGTGAAGCACTTAGCCCGGCAGAACGAGGCGCTGGAAAAGCGTGGACAGGAGCTGCGCCATACCATCGAGCATTTGAAAGCCATCTGTGAGACAGAAGAGATTGCCCGCAGTAAGGGCCGGGTCCATGACCTGTTGGGCCAGCGCATCAGCCTTTTGCTTCGGGCGCTGCGGGAAGGACAGCAGCCGGACGAGACTCTGCTTTTGAACTTTGCCCGCAGTCTTCCCATAGCGTTGCGGGAGGAACCGATCTCCAACCCTGCCCGACGCCTGGAGGTGCTGCAAGAGACCTTTCGGGGCATGGAAGTGTCGGTGGAAATCCAGGGGGCGCTGCCAGAGGACGAGAGAGTGGCGGATAGCTTTGCCGAGATTGCCGTGGAGTGCGTCACCAATGCGGTACGCCATGGTTACGCCACCCGCATTCAATTCCACTTCTTCCAGAACGACCGCTGGCACATGACAGTCACAGACAACGGCATTCCTTCCACCGGGCCCATCCGGGAAGGGGGCGGCATCGGCGGGATGCGCCGTCGAATCACCCAACTGGGGGGTGTCATGGAGCTGTACACGATCCCCCGATTCCGAATTGAACTCTCTGTTCCGAAGGAGGTTGAGCGAGCATGACCAAAGTTCTGATTGTAGAGGATCATGCATCCATGCGGGAGTCCTTGACCACGGCGCTGACGGCGGCGGGGGACTTTTCTGTGGTAGGGGAGGTGCCTAATGCCGACTACGCCCTGGATTTCTGCCGCCACCTGCACCCCGACCTGGTGTTGATGGACGTTTGCACCGAGGGGGGAGCTTCTGGTCTGAAGGCGGTGGAGAAGATTCGAAAAGCGGATGAGGGGATCAAAATCATCGTGATGACCGCCTTTGACGAAATCACCTACATTCCTCGGGCCAAAGCGGCCGGAGCCAACGGATTTATCTACAAAAGCCGGAGCTTAAATGATTTTTTGGAGGTTGCCCGGACGGTAATGGCAGGTGGCAGCAGCTTTCCGGAGCCCAAGACCATCCCCATGCCGCGGGGGGAGGCTCCCCTCACGGATCGGGAGATGGAGGTGCTGCGTCTGATGTGTAAGCATATGACCACCAAGGAGATTGCCCGAGAGCTATTCATTAGCGAGAACACCGTCAAGTACCACAAGATGAATATGCTGGGCAAGACTGGCTTTTCCAAGGCGGTGGATCTGGCGTTCTATATGATTTCTAACGGCTGGATCAATCCCCTTTACTGATTCATATTGAGGTTTGCTCCACCGGCTCAGAGCCGGTGGAGCTATTTTTGAGGCAAAGACTACCCACAGCGGATAGGGTGCCAGACGGGAAAAGGCGCTACAATAAAATCGGACATCCTATCTACAGGGAACTGGGACGTGAAAACGTCGGTGTAGTATTTGGAGGGAGTGTGTTTCTGATGAATGAAAAACCGAAAAAAATGGCAGAGAAACCAGCGAGAAAAAAGATCGGTAAATACAATATCCTCGCCCTGCTTTTGGGCCTTGGTTTGGTTGTGGCGGGCGTGGTCGGCGTGATAACCAGCCTGGCTGCCGCCGACGATTACAACCATTCCACCGACATTCGGACGGTGGACGCCGTGATTGAAAGGATCGAGCGCAGCGAAGAAGTCATTGGGGACAAGGATGGGAAGCAGAATAAGCTCAAGGTAGATAATATCACGGTCTTTCTTGAGACGCTCCACAAGATGAAGGTCTCCTTTGTTGTGGACGGGACGACCTATCGGGGCAGATATGACTGCCACACCTACTCGGATGACCGTGAACGAGATCAATTCTACCATCAGCTCCAGGTCGGCGATACCGTCCCCATTGAAGTCTACAGGAGCCGGAGCGGGGAATACAAAATCGTGGGCGAGGAAGGATCCGTCAACTTTCTTCTCTACTGCGTGGCTATCCCTATTGGGCTGATCATCACTGCCGTTATGATTTACGGCATGGTTTGCCCAGAGGAGGAGAAGGCCAAAGGAAAGGGCAAAAAACGCTGAGTCAGCGGACAGGAGGGTGTATGATGAGTCTATGGGAGGCGGCCATCATGGCGGCGGCGTACACAGTGGTCTTCCTCTGCTTCATTGGGGAGAAGATTATCAAAGTAGACTGTTCGGGCCTTCTGAAGCAGAACTGGAAGAGTACCAAGTGCAAAAAAATGCTGGCTCAGCGGGGTGCGACGCTGCAAGGGACAAAGCTTCATGGTGAGATTCGAAAGGCCTTTGAGCAGGTTCTCCTCCCTCTGGGGAACGCAGAGAAAGAGCTGCTCCCAGCCAGAATGGACAGGAATTTTCGCAGCAGGATGGAGCGGCAGATCGGGCTTCTGGAGCAGCGGAAACTCTGCCGGGAGATTCGGCTGACCGACGTGGTCCCCCTGCCAAAAAACACATTTCGGAGATGGAACGACGATGGCCGGGAGTGGCGGGAGTCCGTGTTGCAGTGCAGCGCCCTGGAGCGTCTGCTCCCGAAGGAGGGCGGCAGGCCCGTCTATGCAGTCTACCGCAAAAATGCCTATCTCCGGGTGCTCCAGTCCAGACACATCCGCCAATCGGACCGTACCGGGCATGGGAAACGCTGCTATGACGACAAGGTGATGGTTCCCTGTCCCTCCTGTGGGGCGGAGGTAAAGCTGGAGAGCCAGCAGGTGTCTTGCCCCTACTGCGGCGGTGTAATCGAAAGTGATTTCTATGACTGGCAGACCGAGGCCTTTGAGGTGTATGAGGGGATGGGGACCAATCAAAGAAGGATGCTGCAGTTGCTTGCCTGGGGAGCTTTGGAATATGTTTGCCTTCTCCTCAGCCTCTGGCTGATTCAGAATACCCAAATTTCCCTGGCGGCAGGGGTGGGCGTGGCGCTGCTCATTTTGGGAGCGGTGGTTGTCGTGACAGCCCTTGTGAGTGAAAAGCAGGAAAAGCTCGCCGGGCAGATTGTCCGCTACTCCGAAAATTATCTGCGCTCCTGTATCAACGAGGCGCTGTATCAGGGTGGAAACCATCCTGATTTGATGGACTGCAGCGTGGGCGCGATCCGTTTGAAAAAGGTGGTCAACACGGAGGAGACCACCAGAATTACGGTGCAGGTGTACATCAGCGAAACCTATCTTCCTCAGGGAAGAAGCCCGTATACCAGGAAATACAACCGGACCCTTGAGCTTCAAAGAGCCCGGTATTCTCAGCGGAGAAAAGGGGACGGCAAGTTTTTCACGGAGCGGGAGTGCCCCTCCTGCGGAGCGAATTTTGTTCCGGATGAAAACCACTGTTGTTCCTTCTGTGGGTATCATTTACAGGTCGATGGTGCCAAATGGGTGGTGCAGACCAGCTGAGCATAAGACAGGCGCGGTATTTTACAAGAAAACTACCCACTGTGGGTAGGGCACCAGAGGGCAGGATAAGTTACAATCAAAGCGAAAAGGAAAATAGGTTGGGGGTGTGGGCAGTGAAAACTGTGATCCTGGTCATGCACCGGGCATCTCTGGCCCAGGGGATAATGGCCAAAATGAGGGATGCGCCCGGAATTCAGCTGTGCTATGAGCCGGATTATGCCAATGCGGATGTGGCCATACGTTCCCACCTGGCCAGTGGAGTGCTGCTGGAGGTGTCAGAAGATGGTGAGCAGGACATCGGCTTTTGTCTGGCTCTGTGCGCTTGGCTTCGGGAGGTCACACCTCAATGCCGCCTTATGCTGATGTGCCCGGAGGGACAGGTGGAGGCGGTTCGCCGCGCCATTGAAGCAAAGCGAAAGGGGGAAATCGATGATTTTGTGTTCTATGATGTGTCACTGGACTATCTGGCTGACAGCTTACAGACCCTCTGAAACAGGCACAGAAAATAAATCATGAAGAATGAAAGGAAGATGAACATGAAAAAGCGGGTATTGACACTGATGATGGCCTTGGTGATGATCCTCGGTCTGGTGGGCTGCGGCGGTGGGGGTAAGAACCCGGCCGGCACCTACAATCTGACCAAAATGTCCTTCGGCGAAGAGGAGATGGACGTGGAAGGTCTGGCCGCCCTGTTTGAGGTGGAGATTGACGTCACCCTGGAGCTGAAGGAAGACAAGAGCTTTGTGTTGGATTTTGGTGTTCTGCAGGATGGAGAAACCACGAGCGGCACCTGGAAGTTGGATGGAAAGTCCCTGGTCCTGACGGCAGAAGGGGAGGAGCAGGCGTGTACCTACGACGGCAAAACCATCGTCCTGGATGTGGAAGGCGAGAAAATGACCTTTGAAAAACAGTGAGAGTTGTACCAACGGAGCGGCATTTGCCGCTCCGTTTTTTGCGCTTTGCCCAAAAACTACCCGCTGCGGGTAGGGTGCAAATGGGCAGAGACAAGTAAAATGGAAGTGTATCAAAAGGATGCCTTATGAAAGAAATATAAGGGAGGAGATTACACTATGGGACTGATTAAAGCTGCATTTGGAGCCGCCGGCGGCGTAATGGCCGACCAGTGGAAGGAATTTTTCTACTGCGAAGCCATTCCCGCAGATGTCCTGGCCGTCAAGGGAAAAAAGAAGGTCACAGGCCGCTCCAGCAACACCAAGGGGGATGACAACATCATCACCAACGGCTCGGTCATTGCCGTGGCAGATGGCCAGTGCATGCTCATTGTGGAGCAGGGCAAGGTGGTGGACGTGTGCGCCGAGCCGGGAGAATACACCTACGACATGTCCACCGAGCCCAGCATCTTCTCCGGCGACCTGGGTGAGTCCATCAAGAGCGTGTTCCAGAACATCGGCAAGCGCTTCACCTTTGGCGGCGAGGCCCCCAAGGACCAGCGTATCTACTATTTCAACACCAAGGAGCTCACCGGAAACAAGTACGGCACCCCTAGCCCCGTGCCCTTCCGGGTGGTGGACCAGCGGGCGGGTGTGGACCTGGACATCGGCATCCGCTGCTTTGGCGAGTACAGCATCCGGCTGAAAAACCCCCTGCTGTTCTACACCAACGTCTGCGGCAACGTCACCGAGGACTATAAGACCGACCAGCTGGCCGGACAGATGAATACCGAACTGCTCACGGCCCTCCAGCCCGCCTTTGCCAAGATCTCCGAGATGGGCATTCGCTACTCCGCCCTCCCCGGCCACACCCTGGAGCTGGCCGACGCCCTCAACGAGCAGCTTTCATCCCGGTGGCGGGACCTGCGTGGCATGGAGATCGTGTCCTTCGGCGTCTCCAGCGTCAAGGCCAACGAGGAAGACGAGCAGATGATCAAGGAGATGCAGCGCAATGCAGCCTTCATGGACCCCGGCCGGGCAGCGGCCCACCTGGTGGGCGCCCAGGCCAGCGCCATGCAGGCAGCAGCCAGCAACCAGAACGCCGGCCCCGCCATGGCCTTTATGGGTATGGGAATGGCCGGGCAGATGGGGGGCATGAACGCCCAGAACCTGTACCAAATGGCACAGCAGCAGCAAATGCAGCAGCCTCAGGTGCAGCAGCCTGCACCCGCCGCTCCCGCTGCGGCGCCTGCCCCCGGCTGGACCTGCTCCTGCGGCCAGGGCGGCATCACCGGCAACTTCTGTCCCAACTGCGGCAGCAAAAAGCCGGAGCCCAAGCCCGCAGAGGGCGGCTGGACCTGCCCCCAGTGCGGTGCCCAGGCCACCGGGAAGTTCTGCCCGGAGTGCGGCACCCCCAAGCCCGCGGAGGACGGCTGGACCTGTTCCTGTGGTGCGGTCAACAAGGGAAAGTTCTGCTCCGAGTGCGGGGCAAAGAAGCCCGCCGGTGTCCCCCAGTACAAGTGTGATAAGTGCGGCTGGGAGCCGGACGACCCCGCCCATCCCCCCAAGTTCTGCCCGGAGTGCGGGGACCCCTTTGACGACGGAGACTTGCAGGGGTGAATCGCCGAGAGGTCTCTGAGTGCTGGCCTACATGGAACACGAAGGAGGAGCCGAGATGAATACCAAAAAGCGAAGTAAAATAGTAAGCCTTTTGCTGGCGCTTTCCATGCTCGTCGGCATGCTGCCGCTTTCGGTCATTCCGGCAAGCGGCGCCGAGGTTCCCGAGATCACCAGCGGTGGGACGTATGTTGAAAACCCCAGATGGAGCAGTGTTGATAACCGCAGCGGCAACCGCGTCGGCATCGCAAGCCTCAAGGGGCTGATGGAAGCCCCTTCCGAAAACGCCATGTATATCAGACTTGACAGCGACCTGAAGTATGTGGGCGACCCGGAACAAAGCCTGCAAATGTATGTCCGTGGCGTCAAGCACCTGGACCTCAACGGCCATGATCTCATCTATGGTTCGGATCTCGAATGGGGTGGGAAATTCATTACCGTGGCAGAAGGCGCTGAGCTGCAAATCTACGACTCCAGGGGCGGCGGCTATGTTCACTATGAGGGTTATATAAAGGACAATGCAGAGCCTGGCGTACGTACGCTCATCCAAGTGCGGGAAGGAGGAAAGCTGTTTGTCAACGGCGGTACCTTTACGGCGGGCCGCTCCAAGGAGATTTGGGGTACATGGGAGCATTATGAAAACTGGAGAAATGACACCTATACAGGCAATATCCGCAATCAAATTACAGGAGATGCCATTTATCTGTGTGGAGGCAGCGAATGTGTCATCAACGGCGGCTCCTTCCATGGCAGAGGGGTTGGGTACGGCGCTATAACCGCCATAAACGCCAAGCTTATTATCATCAACGGCGGCTACTTCAAGGGCTACGGCGGCGCCGACGCCCTGCAGATAGGAGCACGAACCAATTTCGATGGCACCAGCGAGGGCGCCTGTATCATCAACGCCGGTGAGTTCGATACCCACAAACTCGACCGAGTGTATTACGACACCGGAATATATGATGGCGGGGGAAAGTTTAGGTATGGCGAGTACGGATTTGCCATCGACAATACATATTGGAACCAGACTGAAGAGGATTATTACGGCCCGCCGATCGAGATCCAGTATAACCCCAATGCCGAGGTGATAGTATCGGGAAAAGGGAAAGAGGAACGCCAGACTATCACCGTCAAACCCAAAGAAGGCACCTTCAAGCTCAGCAACCCCGGCTGGGACACATACTCCCCCGATATTGCCTTCGGCGGTTCAGAGATCACGCGGATGGTAAGCATCGATTCCGACAGTTTCACGCCTTATTTCAAAGGGCAGGAGAAGTGGCTGGCACAGGACTACAATAACAAAACTCTATATTATACCGCCGCGGTTTGGCAGATTTTTGACAATGACGGCAATGCGGTCAGCAATGAACAGATGTTTATGGGCAGCGGCGGCTTTGATACCCTGCCAAAATCCGTGGATATGCGGCAGTTCAAGGCAACGAACGGGACAGACCGGCTGCAGCTGACGGCGGGCCAAAGCTATATCCTGCGCTGTACGCTGATGGAGGCATGGGATGGGGACCCCAGTCCAGAGGCCGCGATATTCACCGCCGAATACCGCTTCACCGCTTCCGCCTTTGACCGCTCCTACATCAAATATAATATTACCGACATGAAGCAGAAGCTGGACTATCCCAAATTTGCCCTGGAACTCACCAGCAAGGCCTACAACAGCGGTATAACCGGCACCTATTCCAACCCCCGCTACTCATACGGCTATCAGGATGACAGCGGCTGGAGGCCTTTGGTTTCCTCCGAGTCTGACGTCCTCCGGGTTCTCATGACGGACCTGCCTGAGGGAAAGCAGGTGGTCATGGGTTGTTTCGAAGTCCAGGATGACACGGGCATGAAACACAGATTCTTTGACTCACGCAATGTATTTGTTATGCCCCGCATCCGCTGCGGCTATGAGCCGGACCGGGGCACTCCGGACTACCAGCTGTATGACAATAACACCATTCAGGTCGAGCCTATAGAGATGGGTAACTATCCTGGAATCCGGCTGCAGGCCGTCACCGGGGAGCAGCTGAGCACAGCGGGGCTCACATGCAGTGATGTCCACTGGCAGCGGCAGAATGAAACCACCGGCGTCTGGGAGGACATCCAGTCGGATACACTGGGCGCAAGCCCTGATGCCAGCAACGGGACGCTGCTGCTCCCGGCGTCCCGCTCCGGAACTTATCGGGCGTATGTGACATATTCCGGCACCTGGTATTCCCCCAGCTTCACCGTGGAGGGAAAGGACTACAGTTCCTCCCAGAGTGTCACGGTCACGCTGGATCACAACTCCATGGAATATCACAAGGACAGAAGCTCCACGATCACCATTACCCCCAATTACGGCAGCGGCGACTGGGGCACCAAATGGAGACCCTATTTCCTCATATATAAGTGGAATGTGCCCGAGCAGTTCTACGATCGCGTGAAGTCCTTGAGCAGCACGGAGCAGCTGTCGGACGGCGGCCTTCTCCTTCCGCTGAACGGAACGTGGCCGAACTCTGGAAGGGAGGAGATTTACAGCCAAAAGGTTACAAACGCTATCCCGCCTATTTCGGAGTCTGTGGTGCCGGGCAAATATACCTTCATCCCCTATGTGAAAATATATGACGGCGACAGCGCCATCATCCGTGAGTTCCAGGGGGGGGCGTTTACGCTGAATATCCTCCGGCGTATGACCGGCTTTGATATCACAGCGTACGGCGAAAACGTCACCAATGGCGGCGGCACCACGACGGAGAACGCCCCCAAGGTCGTCATGCGCGAAGACAGTAACAAGATGAATCTGGGATATGTATGTATCCCCGGCGACGCCAATGAATTTGCCAGGGGAGGAGAAATCATATGGAGGAGCTGGAATGAGGATGTGGCCACGGTGACCGACGACGGAGTGGTGACCGCCCTCCGTCCCGGCACCGCACTCATAGGCATGTTCTACGAATACACGTTCCCCACGCCGACCGGCTCTGAAACGACCACGATCGTCCGCTACATCAGGGTGGTCGTTCCCATCGCCGAGGTGGAGATTGCAGACACTGACTGGGATGCCCTGGTGGGAACGACATACAATCAAGTGAAGCTGAATGTCACCCGGGTGCGCAGCTGCAACGGGGAGTGGCAGCCTGCCGGGAATTACGTCGAGAGCAAGGTAACCGGCCTGAGCCGCTACGGCTACGTGTCTTTCAACAAGGAACCCACAGACACGATCGCCTACAACGACAGCTGTTATGTGCATTTTGCCCTGACGGCCAAGCCGGGCTATCAGTTCCCCCTCAAGCCGACCGGCCCCTCGTGCTCGGAATTCATCGCCAACGATCTCACCCTGAAAATCGCCCGGCCGGGTTCCGACACCGCAGATACGGCAATCAAAAACGGCTATTCCGCTATCAACCAATCCGACTATCGGTGGTATCCGGAGTATGATGGATACGACAACTGGCAGGCCAACAGATGCGGCATCTATGTTTCAGAGGCGATCCCCTGTATTCTGGATCCCAACGCCGTGTATCTGGACACCGTGGCCATAGAGACCGCAGAGCCCCGGGACGGCGATTTGCGCTACAGCGGCAAGATTCCCACCGATGAAGCCGGGTGGGATTCTTTGGGCCGCAATATGGACATGATGAATGTGCGTGTTCTCACCATGTTCGGCCAGAAGACGGAGGACGGCGGCGATTTGTTCGGCAGCAACAGTCAGGTCTTTAAGCTCACACAACCGCTCATCGGCTCCGGCGAATCCTATACACCCCTGGCAGAGGGGGAATACGCCAACAGCGGCTACGGCGGAGAAACATTTACAAATGTCTACTGTGTGGATTTGATTGACGGGCAGTTTGTTCTCGACCGTGAAAAGCTGAAAAACGCCCGCTACACTTACGGCACATACGGCCACAAACTGGAGATCTACGGCGGCAGGACGGGCACCGACGGCAAGACCTACTACTTCTCTCCCGATGTGCGCGTGCTGGTCAACGGCAAAGAGGTGCAGGTGGTTACCCCGGAGGGTGAGAACGGCTATGGAACCAATCGACTGACCATCGCCTACTACTATACGATCAACGACCCGCGGCCGGCCATCGTCAACGGCACCGTTTCCGGCCTGAAAGCTCCCGTGACAGGGGCCATGCCCCAGACCGGCGATCAGCTTAGCGTCACAGGCACCGACACCGAGAATCACACCAACAACAATATGCATGTCTCCGGCCTCATCTGGTTCATCGACGAAAACGGGAACAACACCCTAGACGAGGGCGAGCAGTGCGCCCCCGGCAACGGTTTTTCCGCGGACGGCAGATTCCTGGGCGGCAAGACCTACAGCACCTTCCTGGTTCTGACGATAGAGCCGGAGGACGGTCGCATCAACTACAGCGCCTTTACCTTGAAGCTGGACGGCATTGACACGCCGCTGAGCACCTCCCAGGCACGGGGCGTCTACACCTTCCCCAAAACGGAGATCGTGGGCTACGGCGTCTCCGGCAATGTGGAGAGCTTCAACTCCGGCACTGACGAAGTGACCATCCAGCTCATTGAGCAGGGCCAGTCCGAGGCGGCCTATGAAGTTCAGGTCTCCGGCGGCACCCAGAGCGGCAATAAGTTCACCGCCCCCTACGCCTTCTACGATGTGCCCACCGGAACGTATACCATGAAGGTCATCAAGCAAAACCACGTCACCCGGGAGTATACCATTACGGTAGGCGCGGAAGCCGTGACCCAGGACGTGAAGATCAATCTGATAGGTGATGTAACGGGAGACGGAAATATAAATCCCATGGATCATTCAAGACTGTATGCACATCTTAACGACATAATGCCGTTGACGGATGAATATGCGCTTAAATGTGCCGATGTGACGGGAGACGGGAATGTGAATCCCATGGACCATTCCAGACTGTACGCACACCTGAATGACATAATGCCTTTATTCTGATTTTTCACTGTCTTGACTCTCTGCCGGTCTGCCCTATACACCATATAGGGCAGACGGCGTGAGATTAAGAATAAAAACCGCAGATAAAGCTGTGCCGCCGTTTTCCGGAACTAAGCGAGACTCCGAAAAACGGTGTGTAAAAAATATCCCGCAAATACATTTTTTAAAGGAGGAGCTTGGTCATGAACAAGCGAATCACATCCCTGGCGCTGGTATTCGTGATGGTTCTGTCTTTGCTGGCAACTGCAGTGCCGGTATTGGCGGCTCAACCGAAAGAGATTACCTTCACACCAGACAAAACAACGGTAGCCCCAGGCGAAACAGTCACCTATACGGTTACGATAGGTGCAATCGAACGTCTCAATAGCATGGGCTTTAAGCTGATCGTTCCCGAGGAACTCGGATATGTTTCGGGTAAGGAAGTTGACGGCTTAAAAGTGTTGCTCGGTGCTGACAAAGCCGAGTACACCGATTCCACTAAAAGAATGATTATTAGTGGTGGCGGTGATTACACCAGCACCAAAGATACCGATATTATGACATTCACCTGCAAAATTCCGGAAACTACAGCCCCCGGCGATTACAGAATCTCTCTCTATGGTGATGAGATGGCCGGAAACGCCATATTTGAATATATTGACGTAACTTGGAATCTTGAATCATCCAAAATCACCGTTACCGCCGCACCCAAGCCGGCAACAGACATCACACTCGACCAGGAAGAACTGACTTTGACTGTCGGTGATACTGAAACTCTGATGGCAACTGTCACACCGCCCGACACGACTGATACAGTGGCTTGGTCTTCCAACAAACCGGAAGTAGCAATTGTTGATCCCACTACCGGTGAGGTAACTGCAGTAGCCCCCGGTGAAGCGACTATCACCGCCAAGGCCGGCAGCGTATCTGCCACCTGCACAGTTAAGGTCAGCTGTGCCCACAATCTGCAGACTGTACCGGCAAAGGAATCCAACTGTACAGACAAAGGTTGGGACGAATATCAGGAGTGCACCATCTGCGGCGCGCTGTTTGATATGAGCGGCGGTTCCATTGAAGGTATACCGTACAGACCGCTCAATAATGATCACGACTTTAATATGGGTGAATGGGGTTACAAAGGTGCCGACGGTCATGCTCATGTCTGTACCCGCAATCCGGCTCATAAGGACGGAGTTGTGGCGCACACCTCCAGCGGACCGGCAACCGAAGACACAGCAGAGACCTGCACCGTCTGCGGCTATGTGATTACCCCTGCCACCGGCCATGTCTGCGCATCCCATCTGACCAAGGTGGAGGCAGTGCCTGCCACTTGTACAGATCCCGGCAACCTGGAACACTACAAGTGCTCCTGCGGCAAGCTCTATGCCGACGGCACCGCCGGTGTACCTCTCACCGAGGATGATGTGAAACTCGATGCTCTGGGCCACAACTGGGCAGACGAATGGAAGAGCGACGCGACCGGCCACTGGCATGAATGCACCCGTGACCCCGAACATCTCAGCACCAAGGAATTGCATAACCCCGGTCCCGCAGCCACGGAAACCGACCCTCAGACCTGCACCGACTGCGGCTATGTGATCGAACTAGCTACCGGTCATTTGTGTATCAACCATCTGGAAGAGGTACCGAAAGTTCCCGCAACCTGCACCACCACCGGCACCGAAAAGCACTTCAAGTGTACCGACCCTGAGTGCGGCAAGCTCTATTGGGATGATGACGCCTTTGATGAGATTACTGACCCCAGCGAGTTGGTCATCGAAACTCTCGACCACGACTGGGCAGAGGAGTGGAGCAGCGACGAGACCAACCACTGGCACGCCTGCACCCGCTGTGATGCCAAGGCGGACGAAGCTGCTCATACACCCAACCATCCAGACGGCGCCACCTTTGAGTATCCTGTCCTGTGCGTGGAGTGCGGCTATATGATGGAGGAGCAGTTGGTGGAAGGGACCATCCGAGTGGAGCTGCCCTTCCGGCTCACCGTCCAGCAACTGGACGAGATGGCCCCCGGCGCTCAGACCTTCCAATTCCTGGCCTGTGATTTTGGCGCTCCCGTGGACTATGTGCTCATCACAGACACGGTGGACACCAACGGCGCCAAGACCTACCGGGGCACCTTCACCTTCACCATCCCTGAGGGACAGTGGGGCAACCTCTCTGAGGGCTTCTTCTTCCGCCAGGTGGTGGGAGACGCTGATGGCTGGACCTATGACCCGGTGGTGTACTACGCGATGCCCGAATTCCGGGGCAATGACGGTGGTGTTTCCGCCTGGACCTTCTATGAGGTGACTCCCGACGGCTGGCCGGATTACGACAGCCCCGTGGAGGAAATGGTCTTTGTCAACGGCTATGCGGCCAAGAAGCCCGTGGAGCCCACCCCGTCTCCCAAGCCCTCTGAGGCTCCCAAGCCCACCCAGACTCTCAAGCCCGTCCAGCCTCCCCAGACCGGTGACCACAGCCAGCTGATTTTGTGGGCCACGCTGCTGGTGGTGAGTGGCGCTGTGGGTATGGCGCTGGTGAGCCAGAAGAGACGAAAGAACGCAAAGTAACCCAGGTTTCTCCCGACAGAAACCGCTGAAATGGGGTGCAGCAGTTCCAATGCCGCTGCCCCCGACCTTTGGAAGAGGGCTTGACTAAGCCCCCTTCCGAAAGGGGACGAGTTCGGAGATATCCACCCATCGCCTCCTTTCGGAAGGAAAATCTCAAACCGGAATGGTAGGTGAACGACATGCAGCGGAACGCATTCAGAGAATACAGCCCGGGCCCAGCTTCCACGGACACAGAACGAAGGGGGAAAGGCCGCCTGCGGCTATTTACGGCAGTCCTGGTCCTGCTGACACTGGCTCTGGGGGGATGCTCCGGCGGACAGTCGGACCAGCTACAGGGAAGATGGGACCTGGATGGCACCACCATCTACGCCTTTGACGGCAAAGGGGGCGGTGCGATGGAGTTAACTGGGAGTAAATACGAATTTCACTACCAGATTCAGGACACAACGGTGAGCATTGACTTTGACCAGCCGCAGGCCCAGGATCGTACCTACACCTTCAACGTCCACGAGAATACGCTGACCCTGGTGTGGGAGGAATCGGCGGATACGGTTACCTACCAGCTCCAAAAGCTGGAGGACAGCGGCCAGTCGTCCTAAGTGTCCCCCGGCCCCTGGGCCTGGAAAGGAAGGAGAGAGACCTATGAAGAGAAAACCTGCGGCGGCCTGTGCTGCCCTGCTGATGAGCTTCTGTCTGACCGGGTGCGACCTGTTCCCCTTCACGCCGCCCACGGACGTCCCCGCCGTCAGCCAGCTCCCCGACCCCACCCCCACGGCGGAGCCTGAGGCCACCCCGGAGCCCGGGGGGAACAAGGCCCCCGGCAGCATCGCCGGGCCTGGGAACCGGGAGGAGGACGAGGAGGAGTACATCTCCCTGGAGGAGCTGCGGGAGCACATCCGGGGCAGCGGAGCCAAGGTGGGCGTGGCCTTTGTGGGCTATGTGGACAGCCAGGGCGGGGAGGTGGACCTGCGCGACTATGTGCTGCATTCTGACACCGGGGTGCTCTACCCCTTCCTGAATGTCACCAGCCTGTTCATGGACGAGGGGCAGGAGCTGTACGCCCTGGTGCCCTATGATGAGGACTCTGTCATCACCCTCTATCGCGCCGAGATGTCTGACCAGGGGGAGTACATCGACGATCTCAGCAACCCCCTCTCTGAGGGGCTGCCCGGGGAGCCGTTGCTGGTGCGGTGCAACCTCAGCGAGATCTACTCCAGCATTTTGGTCACCGCCACCTACGGCGACGAGATCATTGAGATCCGCCCGGGGCTGTCCATGGAGGACGGCCAGATGCCGGAGCAGGACGGGGTGTACGACTTCTCGGACTATGCCCAGGTTCCTGATGAAGGCTGGGCAGAGCAGGCAGGGGAGATGCTCAGCCAGACGGATGAGGTAAACGCGGCGTTGGAGCTGGGCATGAAGCTGCGGTATACTGGCCAGATGCAGGTCATCCAAGGCCGGTGGTGTCTGCTGTTTGCGCTGGGGACCGACCGGGAAGATCAGTTTGTCACAGAGGGATATTACGGCGTGTGCCATGAGGCAATTTATGCCTACGATGCCCTCAGCGACACATGGATGCCTTGCGGGATGGGATAAATCAAAGAGAGGGGGCAGGTTTGATAGGGGATTGATCCAATGAATGGGAAACCAGAATTCCGCTTGGCTTTCGTTTTTGTCCGTTCACACACATAGAACAAGGAGGTATTACAAATGAAAGGTCAAAAAATTTTGAAGGTTACATCCATTCTTATGATTATCGGCGGCGTGATTGCAGCCATTGCAGGCATAATTGCCATTCTCGGCGTCAGTGCGCTGGCGGCACTGGCGGGGACTGTGGAGGATACCGGATTGCTCTATGCCAGCGCCATTCTTGTCACAGTGGCCTCTGTCATCCAGTTCATTGCCGGAATTAAGGGAATCGGCGCTTGCAGCGATCCCCAAAAGGCCGCTGGCTGCATCAAGTGGGGAATTGTCATTGCTGTTTTGAGTATCATCTCCATGGTCATCGGCATCGTGGGTGGAGGCACCTTCAGCATTGTCACTTTGGTGCTCAATCTGTTGCTGCCCGGACTGTATGTCTACGGCGCAGTGCAGATGAAGAATGGCGTTGGTGTTTGATCCGCGTTAGAAAGGAACGAGGGTTATGGGACTGTTTGGAAAGTTGTTCGAGAAGAAAGCGTGTTCGGTCTGCGGCGGTGAGATTGGCCTTCTGGGCAACCGGAAGCTGGAGGATGGCAACCTGTGCAAAACCTGTGCAGCCAAGCTGTCCCCCTGGTTCAGCGACCGCCGCCAGAGCACGGTGGAAGAGATTCAGGAACAGTTGGCCTACCGGGAGGAGAACCAGGTCAAGGTGGCCGCCTTCCACACCACCCGCACCCTGGGTGAGAACATGAAGGTGCTGCTGGACGAGGACGCAGGGCTGTTCATGGTCACCTCCGCCAAAAACCTGGCGGAGGCCAACCCCGACGTGCTCTCCTTCACCGACGTGACGGGATGTCAGCTGGACATCGACGAGAGCAGAACTGAGATTGAGTACCGGGACGAGGAGGGGGAGCGGCAGAGCTTTGAGCCCAAGCGCTACGCCTACTCCTACGACTTCTACATCGTCATCCACGTCAACAACCCCTACTTCAACGAGATCCGCTTCAAGCTCAACAG
The DNA here is from genome assembly GCA_944387075.1 of uncultured Oscillospiraceae bacterium. GTDB lineage: Bacteria > Bacillota > Clostridia > Oscillospirales > Oscillospiraceae > Enterenecus. The sequence goes on from CALXDO010000113.1 coordinate 21,202, forward strand.
CCGAGCTGTGGACAACGATGCAGAGACGCTGCTGGACGGGCCCGACAGCATGGGATCCCTGCGGGGGGGCTTTCGGCCCAAGATGGGGATGCGGGGCAGCCTGACCTCCAACGCCGAGGAAGTGCGTGCCAGCGTGGAGTACCGGCAGTATGAGGCCATGGGCCAGGAGATCCGGGAGGCCCTGCTCCAGGTGCGCCAGCAGGCCCGGGACGTGGCCGCTGCGGCTGCTGCCCCCAAGGTGGCGGTGACCTGCCCCTACTGCGGGGCCACCACCACACCGGATGCCAGTGGCTGCTGTGAGTTCTGCGGCGGCGCTGTCAACGGCTGAACTACACCTGCACTCTGCGCAGTGGCTGCTGCGCAGAGTGCAGGGAAACAGGGTGGAGCTCTGGGATACACTGAGCTCCTGTTCCTTTTTTGAAACCATGATGAATGATAGGAATGAAAGAGAGGGGAATGGCTATGAAAAATAAGCTGAGACTGTCCTGCCTGCTTCTGGGCGCTGTGATGCTGTTCAGCCTCGCAGCTTGCGGCAAGAAGGGCGGGGACACCACCGACCCCAAAGAGAGTGGGGGCGATTCCGAGTTCTCCACCGAGCTGAAGTCTCCCAAAACCATGACCACCAGCCTGTGGGAGCTGGTCTATGACGAGGCCGACGGCTGGGTTTACAAAGAGGACAACTTTAAAAATACGGATACTTACTCCAAAATCACCCTGACCATCCCCAAAGAGGGGAGTGAGGAGGAGAACCTCATCAGTGCGAAGGTGGAGGTCTCCCTGGATGAGCCCTACAACTTCCGGGACTACCTCACCAGCTTTGGTTTTGACGAGTACAAATATGCCCAGGAGCAGGCCTACGAGCTGACCGAGGTGGGCGGCGTGGACTGTCTGAAGTCCGAGGAGAGCAGCTGGGGCTCCCCCTGCCTGCGCTACTTCAACCGTGTGGAGGGAGCCGGGGCCACTGTGATGGTGGAGCTCATCGGCGACTATGAGAACGCCCGGGTGGATAAGCTGCTGTCCGGGCTGACCATCCAGCTGGAGGACGTGGGCCATGAGGACGGCCCCTGGTACTGGGAGGGCGAGCCTTTCACCGCCGAGCCTGCCAGCGGAAAGGTGGGCAGTTTCACCATCAACAGCCAGTGGATTCCCTTCCAGGAGAGCCTGGTAACCAAGGAGACCTTCCAGCACTCTGCGGTGGCCGTGGGCGACCAGGTGTACATGCTGGTGGCGGGTGCCTTCAAGCAGTTCGACTTTGACGGCAAGACCCTGACCCTGGCCCAGGACATCCCCCTGGATGAGGAGTATGAGGACTTGTCTGTGGACAACAGCGGCAACATCTGGCTGGCCAACTTTATGGCACCCATGATCAGATGGAAGGACGGAGCCCAGACGGGCGCCTACGACGGCCCGGATCAGGCGGTCATGCATCCCTCGGGGACATGGGGCATCAGCTGGTTTGCCAGTTCCGAGTGTGAGCGTCTTACCCTCTCTGGCGGGACCATGACCAGCGAGCCTATGGAGTTTGAAGAGGTGGAGGTGGTGGGGCACATCATTATCGATGAGGACTACATCTATGTCTGCGGCTCCGATGCGGGCACTGGCGAGCACCATGTGTTTCTCTATGACACCGACGGAAACTTCCAAATGGCCCTCTGTGACGAGGAGGGCGGAGGTCTGGGCAGCATCAGCTTCATCACCCAGACGGACAACGGCTTTATGGCCCTGGACGCCAACATGCGTGAGGTGGTGTTCTGGAGCAAGGACGGCACCTACATCGGCGCCCTGGAGGACCGGGACCTGTTTGGCACCGGCTATCCCTGGCTCTGCGGCGGCGCCAAGCTGGAGGACGGCAGCGTTCTGGTGGTGCTCACCGAGACCCGTGAGGACAAATCTGCCGACGAAGTGATCGCATTCAGACTCAGCGGCTTCTAAAGGAGGGGTAGATATGAACTATGTAAAACGGATATGTGTGCTCCTTGCTGCGGTGATGCTGCTCACCTTGGCAGCCTGCGGCGAAAAGAAACCTAAGGACGCCAATGTGCTCCAGCTGGGAGACTATGAGCTGCTCTACAAGGGCGCAGCCATCATGAAGGATTCCGAAGGCTATGATGCTCTGGTTCTCACTCTGGACTACACCAACAACTCCGACACCAGCCAATCCTACCTCTTGTCGGTGATGGAGACCGCCACCCAGAAGGGGAAGACGCTGCCCACCACCCTGGTCTACCCCAGCGAGGACACCTATATCTCCATGGGGGACAGCCAGTTCACCGAGGTGGAGCCGGGCAAGACCCTGGAGATCCACACCTGTTTCCTGCTCACCGACACCAGCGCCCCGGTGGAGGTGCTCTTTGAGGAGCTCTTCGACAACAAGAGTGCCACCATCACGGTGGACCCCTCCACCCTCACCAAGAACGCCCCGGACAAGGACACCGCTGGTGCAGGGGACAAGGAGGACGGCGAGAAGAACACCAAGCCGCCTGCCCAGGTGGGCGACACCCTGCTGGACTGGTGGAACGGCCCCTGGTACGGCTGGTGGGTCATGAGCGGCTGCTACGGCGGCTATGAGGACATGGAGGGCAGCACCTGGGACGTGTGTGCCGACATCGACATCGGCCAGGACTACACCGGAACCGTCACCCTCTGGGACGAGGACTACACCAAGGATGACCCCATGTCCCTGGCTACGGTGAGCCTGGATAAACTGGGCACCGGCGACTACGGCACCATGATGTCCGAGGAGGGCTACTTCACCGACCTGGTGCTCTACCACGCCGACTGGATCGTGGACCCAGGCTTGGAGGACGTCAAGGATGTCATCCACATCAACGGCTACTATGAAAAGGGTGACGACCAATTCACCTACGACATCTACCTGCGCCCCTGGGGCACCATGTGGGACGATGTCGTGGATGATCAGCTTCCCTTCTACTACCATGATTGGTATCTGCCTCTGGTTGAGGTAGGGGAGCCCATGCCCGACGACTTTGCAGGTATCCAAGGCTGAGCCTGGGCCAGCCATCTGTGCCATAGGCTCCCGCACCGCTCTGGGGTGGGAGCCCACCAAATCTGTGTGGGGAATGGGGCCGTACAGGTCCCGGGCCATACACACTGCCATACCATAGATCGCATTCGGCATCCTATTTCCCGCAGGGAAGGGGAGTGCCGTCAGGGGAAGCGAGGGAATGAAATGCCAACACAGATCACCAATTATCAATGTCCGGCCTGTACAGGCCCTCTCCATTTTGCAGGGGCATCCGGCAAACTGGAGTGCGAATACTGCGGCGCCAGCTATAAGGTAGCGGAGATCGAGGCGATGTATGCCGAGAAGGAGAAGCAGGCGGCGGAAGCCCAGCAGGCGGCGGAGGAGAAGCGGGCCCAGCAGGCCGGCCCCGACGTGGCGGACGGAGCGTGGGACACCTCCGGCCTCCAGGGGGACTGGGGGACGGATACCGACTCCATGCGGGCCTACAGCTGCCCCAGCTGCGGAGCAGAGCTCATCTGCGACGAGACCACGGCGGCCACCTCCTGCCCCTACTGCGGCAACCCCACGGTGGTGCCGGGGCAGTTCTCCGGCCAGCTGAAACCGGACTACATTATCCCCTTTAAGCTCAGCAAGGAGGACGCCGTCAAGGCCCTCAAGGCCCACTACAAGGGGAAGTTCTTCCTGCCCAAGAGCTTCATGGCAGAAAACCATGTCCAGGAGATCCAGGGGCTCTATGTCCCCTTCTGGATGTTCGACGGAGAGGCCCAGGGGCAGACTCGCTATGCGGCCACCCGCTCCACCACATACCGCTCCGGGGACTATGAGGTCACCGAGACGGAGCACTACGACATCTACCGCTCCGGGTCCATTGGCTTTGAAAAGGTGCCAGTGGACGCCTCCAGCAAAATGCCCGATGACCATATGGACTCCATCGAGCCCTTTGACTACGGGGAGCTCAAGCCCTTCTCCACGGCATACCTCCCCGGATTCCTGGCCGACAAGTTCGACGTCACCGTGGAGGAGAGCCAGAAGCGGGCGGACCAGCGCTGCGCCGGGACCCTGGTGGCGGCGCTGCGCAACACGGTGACGGGGTACGACACATGCGCTCTTACCGAAAGCAACATAAACCTGAAGCGGGGCAAGGTGCACTACGCCCTGATGCCTGTGTGGATGCTCAACACTAAGTGGAAGGGGAAGGAGTTCCTCTTTGCCATGAACGGGCAGACGGGAAAGCTGGTGGGAGACCTGCCCGTGAGCTGGGGCAAGTTCTGGGGGCTGTTTGCCGCCATTGCCGCCCCCCTGTCCGTGCTGGGGACGGTCCTGGCTCTGGTGCTGTGAGAAGGAGGGTGGATGAGATATGAAGAGACAATGCGTCACATTTGTTCTGGCCCTCCTCCTGGTCCTCTCTGTGGGCTCTCCCGCCCTGGCGGTGCGGGACTACGGGGCCATCTATGATGAGACCGAGTCCCTGGGCTCCCAGTACCTGCAGATGCAGGGGGAGGAGACCCTTCCTCAGGTCTCGGAGGAGCTGGCCCTGGACCTACGGGTGGATGTGCTGACCGAGATTGCCGATGATTACATTGGCGATACCGCCGCTTGGATCTATAATGAGTTCGGCTACGGCTACGGCTACGGCCCGGAAAAGGAGGGAATCTCCCTGACCATCCTGCTGGAGCCGGCAGGGGAGGATTGCTTCATCATGCCCGAGAAAGACGGCTGGTGTGTGTACGCCTCTCTGAGCCCGGACCGGGGCAACAGCCAGGACCTGGCCAATGCCATCCGGGATGTGGTGGAGCCCTACATGGTGGAGCGGGTCTGGAACGGCGAGGACATGACCATGAGCGCCACGGCCCTGACCCAAATCGTGGACGACATGGTGGAGGCCGCCACCAACTTTATCTTTGCCAGCTGCCCTCCCTACGACCCCGGGGAGGACCCCAAGGTTCCCGCCACCCAGGCCCCTGTGCCCGAGACGCCGGCACCGGAGGAGCCGGGGGATTCCGATGAGGACGGAGCATACATGGCGTACATGTTCGATGCCAGCGACCTGCTCACCATAGAGGAGTGGGAGAAACTGGAGTCCCGGGCCAAGGAGATTACTCAGCGCTACAACTGCGGGGTCTACATGGCTCTGTTGGATGACTACACCGACTACGGCAGCGGCAGCGTGGCCGATGTCACCGAGCAGATCTACCAGGAGCTGAACCTGGGGGCAGGTCTGGACCGGGACGGCATCTTCCTCCTGCTGAGCTTGGAGGAGCGGGGCTTTACCCTGTTTGCCTACGGTGACTTTGCCGAATACGCCTTTGACGACTACGGCCGGGACAAGCTCATTGAGAAGTTCCTGGGCGACTTCGGGGACAACCGGTGGTACGACGGCTTTGCCCACTACCTGGACGGCTGCGATGAGTACCTGGCCAAGGCCCAGGAGGGCAAGCCGGTGCGCAGTTCCCCGGTGATGTGGATCGCCATTGCCATCGGCGGATCCTGTCTGGTGGCCATGGTGGTGTGCCTGGCCCTCAAGGGGCAGATGAAGTCGGTGCGCCAGGGGGCCAAGGCCGATGAGTACCTCTCTGTGGAGGGGCTGACCCTGATGGACCAGCACGACCACTACACCCACACCACCACCACGCGCACGAAGATCACAAAGGATAGCTCCGACAGCGACAGCGGGGGCAGCAGTACCAGTGGAAAATTCTGAGCAAGGAGACACACTGCAACGAGAGGAGAATTTGTATGGGTATTTTTGATAAGCTGAAAAACACGGCCATGGATACCGTGATGACGGCGGCCTCATCCATGGGCAACAAGACCGAGACCTTCTCCTTCACCGCCCTTCCCGAAAGTCTGGCCCAGATGCAGGCTCTCCCGGAGGCCGCGCTGAACACGCCCTTTCAGACGGCGGCCCTGACCGTACTGGCCCTGTGTGCCTATGCCGCAGACCGAAGCATCGGCCTTGAAATGCTGAACTGGCTACGGGGGCCACGACCTTTGAATGGGCAGGATATATCCTTCCTCAATGACCGCGTCCGTGATGGAAAGACCTACCTGCCCTTTACCTATTTTGCGGGCTCCACCCCGGACAACAACTACACGCCCACACAGCCATATACCATTACGATAGAAAGCAACCACGTCTCGGATGAGGAGCAGGGTTATATGAAGCTGTTTATCCCATGCGGTGGGGCAGATGCTCCTCGCCCCATCAAGCTGCGCCAGCGAGGCAGTGATGGGAAGTGGTTTCTCTGGGAGCAGTATCTGCTCACGGGTGTCCGCACCCCCAAAGCCGCTGACCCATGGGCCTAAATAGAAAATTTTGAACGGGATGACCCTAGGGCATCAGGTCCCTTAAGAATTTCTTGGGAAGACGATCACGGATAGAGGGCACCAATCATGAAAACAATTCTCTTTATTTCCTCCAACAAGATGCTGGGGCAGGGGTTGTCGGTGGCAATTCGAGCCAAGCCGGAGCTAGACCTTCTATGGGCGGCTCAACTTCCATATTCACAGGCAGTGGTTGGGGCGGATGTGTTCCATGCTGATGTGGTGATACTGGATATAGTGGATCAGACGGACATGGGACATGCGGTGGAGATTTGTCGGTCCATGCGCCGGAAGGAACAGAATGTAAAAATCCTGCTTCTAGTTAGGCCGGAACAATCTGTGGTGCGCAAAGTGGCGGTAGATACCAAAAATACAGAGCTGGCAGATGATTTCGTTTTTTGTGATAGCTCTCTGACTTATCTGATTGCGAAGTTGGAAGCACTGTAATTTGAGTGGGAAGCGGTGTCGCTACAAGATAAATGGGTATTTCAAAACCAGACTTCGGGTGGGAATAGTTGGAGTGATGGAACTAACGGAGATCCTGCGCCGCTGAAAACAAAAAACCCAGAAAATCGAAAACTGAGGTCTTCCGGTTCGCTGAACCTGGAAGACCTCAGTTTTTGTGTCAGGACTGCTTCAGCCACGCCACAAACTCATCCAGGGTAATGGCGTTGCCGTCGCATTTCTTTTTCATTTCTCTGGCCTGTTCGCTCCAGGCGTAGAAATCGGTGTCCGAGATGCGTCCCGCCTTGATCCAGGCAAAACGCTTTTTGTATTCTTTGCGATATGCTTTGAAAATCGGGTCATCGGATTGTTTCTTCGTCCACTGCTGGAAGGCCCCGGCCTCCCGGCAGGTCTGCTGTCCTTCCGCCACAGGTCGCTCGCAGTACTCTGCGCTGACCCGACCAGTCTGGGGGAAGTAGCGGCCGCAGTTCTTGCAGCGGCGGACCGTGATGCCTCTCTCCACGCAGCTGCGCAGGGAGTAGTCGATCATGTCTGAGATGCTGGAGGAGTACAGGACGGGGGAACAACGCCCAGTCTCCACCGGCTCAAAGCTGAGGGGGATGGGGCGGAAGGAAAACAGCTCAGGATCTTTGGGAGCATCGTACAGATAGTTCTGGGATGCCTGAAGCTGGGGGTTACGTCCTGCGCTGTCCACGTCCAAAACTAAGTCAAAGAATCGTTGGATCTGCTTCTGGTACAGAGGGAGCTGCTGGGGAAGGCGCTGCAGCTCGTCCAGCATCTGCTGATCCTCCTCACTACCACGATCCCCATAGATGCCCATGCGGGAAAAACGGTCATACCAACGCACATACAACAGCTCCAGGTAGATGTGTCGCTGTCCCAACTGTCCTAGTTCCACCATGGCCTCGGTTCCGGCCTGCCGGTCATCCTCTGTAATCAGGCGGTTCCAGTTGTGGCTGATTCGCTCCAGGGATGGAGCAAGCTCCTGGCAATCCATCTCCTGAAAGGTGAGTAGGCTTTCTAAAAAGGGGAATTCCCGGCAGGTGGATGGTGCGCCCTGAGTGCCGGAGGCATCAAACTGAAAGAACTCCCGCTTCTCGGAGAAATACATTTTGCTGTACCACATGGTTGGTCACCTCGGATTAGACTAATAGTAAAAAGATAATTCAATAGACTTGCCACGGGTGCGGAGGTTGTGTTACCATGGTCAAGCAATAGACTGTCTAAAATAAATTAAGATAAGTCTAACATTGGAGAGATGATCTGTCAATGAAAAATTCTCTCTGCCGCACCTTGAAAACGGAATACCCATCACCAGAGATGATACTCACCGGGGAAGTACCGCCATGACACTGTTATGGAAAACAGAGGAGCGTACCAAGGGGAAGCAAACGCCGTGTAGGTTAAGCAGGGCAGGAACGGGTATGGTATATGGCCAAAAGGTAAGTGAATAAAAAAGACCGCTGAACTGCTGCAACAGTTCAACGGCCCGCTGCATTACGGAGAACACAGCCCAATCTGTGTGTAGTTTATCAGAGAGACCTCCGAAACGCAAGAAAAATCTGTTCTCTGAACGTGAATGGAAACGGAGGTATCAGTGAAAAAATCTATCTATCAAAATTATGAAGAACTGCCGCTGTTTTTGAACTCTGAGACGGTGGCAAAAACATTAGGCGTCTCACCATCCAGTGCTTATGAGTTGATGCACGAGCCGGACTTCCCCATGTTGCGCATCGGCAATCGCATGGTGGTACCCAAGGAACAGTTTATCCAGTGGGTGACAGAGCACACGGGAGGTGGAAGATGAAGTACCAGGGAAACTTTTTCTCTCTGCCCAATGACATCTTTGTCTTGGGGCTGTGCTCAGGTGAGCTGTCGGTGTACAGCTATCTCCGCCGATGCGAAGACCAGAAAACACACCAGTGCTGGCCCAGCTATAAGAACATCGGAAGTGCCGTGTGTATGAGTGAGAACACGGTGAGTAAGTATGTGCAGATGTTGGTGGAGCGTGGCATGATCACCACGGAACCCACCAAGGTCACAACCCGGAATGGGATGACCCGAAATGGGAACCTGCTGTATACGGTGCTGTCGCCACTGGATGTGATTGATCAGCACTACCAGCAGAAGCTCGTGGAGCTGGGGCAGGAAACGGAGCGGATTCGGGTGCAGAAGCTCCAGGAGCAGCAGGTCCAAGGAGCCCTGTGGACCCCGCTGTGAGGAGTTGTGTGGCCGATTGCGGGGCAGGGGGAAGGCCCTGCCCCACCTGGGGGATTGGAAGCGAAATTTAGGCCACTTTCGAGGACTCTGCGGAGGACGAAGGAAAAGGCAGGATAAAGGCCTGGTGTCACCTGGCCAGCCACAACTGCCCGCAGTGCGGGCAGTGTCAACGGTTTCCGGGGGTTGATCCATGGGGTCAAACCCGGAGAAATACGGAAATTCTGCGGTCGTTATCCCGAAACCCTTACTCCCACAACAAAAATACTGGGGTCAACACCCAGAAAGGAAGGAATATGAGCAAAAAAGAAAAGTTTCCTCTCTATCTCACACCAGAGAAAAAAGCACTTCTGGAACGGCGACATGCGGAGGATGGCAGCCGAAGCATCACCGCCTTTATTGAAAACGCCATCGACTTCTACCTGGACTATCTCAGCGCCAACAACGCCGGATTGTTTCTCCCCACCTCGGTTCAATCCTATCTGGACGGCAGACTGGATCAACTGGAGAACCGCATCTCCTCTCTGCTCTTCAAGCAAGCGGTGGAACTAGACATGGGGCTGAGTACCCTGGTGGACTGTGTTCAGCTGGGTGAAGAATACCTGGAGCGACAGCGCTCCAACAGCGTTGCCAATGTGAAGCGCACCAACGGACGGCTGCGACTGGAGAAGAAGGTGCGAGATGCCAATGGGAGTGATGACGAGTGGCAAGACTGATTGTCAAAAGCCCATACATCAAGTGCAACGGTAGCCAGAGTGCAACTGGCTACATGAAGTACATCGCTACACGAGAACGGGTGGAGATCCTACCGGATGATCGTCCGCCCACACGCAAGCAGGAGCAGCTGATCAAAAAACTGTCCAAAGATTTCCCAGGGATGAAAGAGCTGCTGGAGTACGGAGACTACACTCAGCATCCCACTAAGGCCAATGCTTCAGCCCTCATTACCCTGGCTCTGGAGGAGAACTGGTCAAAGGTCAGCTCCTCCGAGGGCTATGCCAAGTACATCGCCACCCGCCCCCGTGCCCAGCGCCTGGGGGACCACGGACTGTTCGGAGACGAGGAGGGCGTAGCTCTGGACAAGGCCATGGCGGAACTGGAGCATTACACCGGAAACGTGTGGACCCACATCATCTCACTGCGTCGGGAAGATGCAACACGCCTGGGCTATCCTTCGCTGGTTTCTCCTGAATCTTGGGCGTGTTGCGCTCCAGCTGGCGGGCCAGCCAGGGCAATCGCTCCACCGGAGAGTCCACCTGATCCCAGTCAATCCCGGCAAAGAAGGTCTCCAGC
>CALXDO010000114.1 GCA_944387075.1 uncultured Oscillospiraceae bacterium
GGAAGAAGGGGTTCCACGATTGACCACAGTTCATCACTTACTAGCTTCTTTGGCATACCTTTCACCTCCACTAGCATTATATCTCATCATCCGTAGCTTGTCTGGCTTTTGTTAGGCGCTCTAAGCACATCTCCATCCCCGACCTGCTGGCGGTCATGAACACCAAGCAGATTCATCACGACTGGAACGCCGATTATTACTACAATGTTGTCCACACCGGCGGAGGAAAAGGCAAGGCGTCCGACTGCATCCAGTGCGGGAAATGTGAAAAAGCCTGTCCCCAACATCTCCCCATCCGCAAACTGTTGGTGGACGTGGCAAAGGAATTTGAAAAGTAAGGAGAACTTAAAATGGAAAAACTTGTTGTATTTTATTCGCGGGCTGATGAAAATTACTTTGGCGGTCAGTATCGCTTTGTTGAGGTAGGTAATACGGAAAAAGTAGCGCACATGATCGGAGAGGCGACGGGGGCGGAACTGTTCAAAATTGAGCAGAAGGAACCGTATTCTCCCAACTATAAGCGTTGCATCGATCAGGCAATGGCCGACAAGCGTGCAAATGCCCGTCCGGAGCTGGTAGAAATGCCGGAGAGCCTGGATGGCTATGATGAGATTTACCTGGGATACCCCAACTATTGGGGCGATCTGCCCATGGCCGTCTATACCTTCCTGGACGCCTTTGACTGGACTGGAAAAAACATTCATCCCTTTTGTACCCATGAGGGCAGCGGTCTGAGCGGGACCGAGCAGAAGATTGCCCGCACCTGCAAAGGTGCCCGTGTAGCGGATGGTCTGGCAATCTGTGGCTCCGATGTGGACAGCAGCGAGAACCTTGTACTGCGCTGGCTCGGACAATAAAGACCAGAAGGTGAAAGAAAGGTCAATGTGTACATTGGGCAACGGTGCTCGTCTGAGAAGTCTATGAAATGGCAGAACCCTTTTTTGACACTGTCGAGTGTTATACCGGCAGCTATGACGATGTAGTGCAACAGGGAGAAAAGGAAGGTATATTGTGAAAAATGTTATGATATTAACTGGCGCTGGCCAGATTGGTATGGCTATTGCCCACCGGATGGGATACGGAATGACAATCGTGATTGGGGACAAAAAGCCAGAGAACGCTCAGGCCATTGCCAAGACCATGAACGAAGCTGGGTTTGATGTGGTGCCGGCGGAAATGGATCTCTCCAACCGGGCCTCGATTCAGAACATTATCTCCGAGGCGCAGAAGTACGGTGACATTACCATGCTGGTGAATGCCGCTGGTGTCTCTCCCAGCCAAGCCCCCATCGAGGCCATTTTGAAGGTGGATCTGTATGGCACAGCGGTGTTGCTGGAGGAAGTGGGCAAGGTCATCGTACCTGGCGGCGTGGGTGTGACCATCTCTAGTCAGTCCGGACACCGGATGAAGCAGCTTACCCCGGAGGAAGATGAGCAGTTGGCCTGTACCCCCACTGAGGAACTTCTGAAATTGCCGCTGCTTCAGCCGGAGAATATCCGGGATACGCTGCACGCTTACCAGCTTGCCAAGCGGTGCAACGAAAAGCGTGTCATGGCGGAGTCCGTCAAATGGGGCGCAAAGGGTGCCAGGATCAACTCTATCTCCCCTGGTATCATCGTCACACCGCTGGCTATTGACGAGTTCAACGGCCCTCGCGGAGACTTCTACAAGAATATGTTTGCAAAATGCCCGGCCGGACGTCCTGGTACGGCGGATGAGGTAGCCAATGTAGCTGAATTGCTGATGAGCGAAAAAGGAGCCTTTATCACCGGTGAGGATATACTCATGGATGGAGGCGCAACGGCTTCCTACTTTTATGGGCCGCTGAAGCCGGAAACCCACTGATCCAATGAATGATAAACAGGCATCCATCTCAGCATAACCGCTAAAATGGATGCCTGTTTTAGTTGTGTCGTTGAATCGGTTACAGCAGAGCCAGCACCTGCTCGAGCTCCGGCATGGAGCGGATGGCCCCCCGCCGAGTGGTAACCAGATAGGCGGCAGCATTGGCAAAGCGCAGCATCTGGGAGAGATCCTGAGAGGAGAGGTGTTCCAGACCATGCTCCAGCAGGAAATTCAGCACGCAAGCGCAGAAGGTGTCTCCTGCACCGGTGGTCTCAACGACGCCACCCAGGGACAGACCGGGCTGAAATACCCGAAGTCCTTGATAGTACGAAATGCTTCCCTGGGCACCCGCAGTCACATTGACCATCTGTAGGTTGGGGAATTGAGCCGTCAGTTTGGCTGTTCCCGCATCAAAATTCGTCTCTCCTGTGAGGAACAGCAGCTCATCATCGGAGATTTTCGCCACATTGCATTGTTCCAGCCCCCAGTGGATTTGTGCTCGTGCCTGCTCCAGGTCATCCCACAGAGGTGGGCGCAGATTGGGGTCAAACGAGAGAATGCACCCGTTGGACCGGGCCAGCGCTACCGCTTTTTGGGTAGCGCTGCGGACAGGCTCTCCGGTGAGGGACAAAGACCCAAAGTGGAACACCTTGGACCTGGCAATCAAATCCTCTGGCACCTCCTCTGGAGTCAGGAGTGCATCGGCCCCGGGGTCCCGATAGAAGGAGAAGTCTCGATCTCCATTTGGAGCCGTTTTGACAAATGCCAATGTGGTATGGCTGTGAGGGTCCATGACCAGGCCGTTGGTGGAGATACCTGCCTGGGAAAGCACTTGGTGGAGGAGGCCGCCAAACTGGTCCGCTCCAACCTTTCCGATGAATGCCGTTGACTTGCCCAGCTTGTTCAGCATCGCCAACACATTGCAAGGAGCGCCCCCTGGATTGGCCTCGTAAAAGGGATTGCCTTGGTCGCTGGTGCCGTTACAGGTGAAGTCGATCAGCAATTCCCCCAAGGCAACCACATCAATGCGTTTGTTCAAACCTTTCATCCCCTTTGTTATACCGTAAGGTCGTACTTTTCTACGTCGATCAGAGCCTGCCCATCCGTCTCAAAAGTGATGGCATCCGCCTCTTGCCGTGTGTAAATCACGGCGCTGGCCGCCTGTTCCCCATCGTTGACAAAGACTTCAACGCTAAACCGATCCAAGATGATCCGCAGTTTCAGTTCTTCGTCCTGTGGATGTACCAGGAAGCTGCGGGTGTTCACAATGTCATGGGGCAGACCACTGTGGGTGCGGTCGATTTCTAAGGTGTTTTCGTAGGGGCGATAATGGATGACCGTATCATGAATATCGTCCTGAGCCACATGGATGCGGAACCAGTGATATCCCTGGCAGCCGGGGCGAATGGTTACGGTCATATCCACCACACGTCCCTGAACACCTGGCAGGTGAACCTCCCCGTGAACGGGGACCTGGTGATGGAGCACCTGCGGACCCCGATAGGCCTCCAGTTCCCGCACCGGGCGCTGGCACAGCCGCCCATCCCGGATAAACAGCTCCCGAGGCAGGCTCATTTGACCGAACCAGCGGCAGGGGATAGGCTTGGCACCTGCTGTACTCCAGTTCTGCATCCAGGCAATCATGATGCGCCGTCCATCGGGTGTGAGAAGAGTCTGCGGCGCATAGAAATCCAGACCATAATCTACCGCCTGAGTTGCTTGGCGGGTAAAGGTCATGCTTTGAGGATCGCAAGTACCCAGCAGGCACAGGACGTTGTTGCCTGCGTGAAATTCTAGACCCATGGGATACATGTCCTGGGGGCTGGTCAGAAGGACATACTGGCCATCCAGAGAGAAGAAATCCGGACACTCCCACATCCTACCATATTCGTTGTGGCAAGCATCCAAGGTGCGGACATACGCCCAGTTCAGGCAATCCTCACTGCGATAAAGGAGAATGGCACCACTGCCGTCGGGGGTACGGTTGCCGATGACAGCATAGTAAGTGCCGTCTGCCTCCCGCCACACTTTGGGGTCCCGGAAGTCCACCGCACTGCCTCCTTTGGGCAGGTCGCATTTGGTCAGCACCGGGTTGAGGGGATATTTCTCATAGTTGAGCCCATCACCAATCGCCACACACTGGGTCTGAATATCTCGGACCACGCCGTTTTCGTCCGGCTCTCGCTGAACGCCTGTGTACATCAGCAGATGCCGTCCGTCGGGCAGTTCCACCGCACCGCCGGAAAAGCACCCGGCGATGTCACAGGGCTGGTCGGGGGCAAGTGCAACGGGGAGACGCTCCCAGCGGATAAAGTCCTCTGTGGTCAGGTGGCCCCAGTGCATGGGGCCCCATTCGTTGGAGTATGGGTGATACTGGTAGAATAGATGGCACTTTCCTTGATAGAAGGATAAGCCGTTGGGGTCATTCATCCAGCCAATGGTGGGGGTGGCGTGAAAAGCTGGGCGCTCCTCTGCCGGGATTTGGGGTCCGTATTGGGCTTCAAAGTCTCGTGCTTTTTGCAGTTGTGTGCTAACCATAGAATCTCATCCTTTGATCGAATTTAGGTGTGGTGTTCAGTTCTCTATCCCGATATAACGGTCATAGGCGGCCTGGTACACTTGGAGAAGGTCGTCCATTCCGCATTTCTTGGTCAGAAATTCTTTGTAGTCTTCCCATTCCTCGTCAGTGATGGCACCGCCGCCCTGACCGCCGTTCTTCAACCAAAGGCCCTCTTGTTCTCGAACGGCGGTTTCAAAGTCTGACTTACGCCAGTCCAATGTCTCCATCTCCATACTGGTAAATGTGCAGTCCACGGGATAGACGCTGGTGTTCTTCACATATGGCATCCAGTCCTCTGCCAGCCAAGTCAGGCGGTTGATGGCGTTAGGCTCCATGTAGAACACATCCCGGTAGTATTCCGCCAGGATCAGTTTGGGTCCATAGGTCTCATACTGATTGCGCAGTTCGCCGGCACTCTTTCCATACTGTTCCTTTGCTTCCTCATCGGTAATGGACATCCACATGCCATTCTCATCTTGACCGGTAAAGTAGACGCCGATGGGGCCATAGTGCAGCTGCATCACCGTCTCTCCGTCGTACCACTGGTCAAAGAACTTCAGAAGATTGATGGGGCTCTGGCACTTGCCGGTGATGCACAGCTGACCGGAGGTGATGGGAGAGCCGGGGCGGATGGTGATCTCGCGGACATCCTCATATTGGGTACCTTTCGGACCATACAAGGGGGGCAGAAACACATAGTCGTCGGCATAGTCTCCCATAAGCTCGTCAATGTACCACCAGGTGGAGACACCCACGTAGCCCTGTTGGCACTTGGCCATCAGCTGGCTGTCCGTCTGGCTGAACATCTCCACATCCATCAAGCCTTCGCTAAACCAGGTGTGGAAGTAATCCATGCAGTCCCGGTAGGCATCGGAGACGGAGAGAAACTCCACGGTACCGTCACTTTTCAAGTGCAGGTCGTTACACACATCGTTGGGCCAGTTGGTAAAGCCAAACCCGGAGTAGAAAATGTTCTGTCCCCAGCACCACTGGTCAAAGCCGGTGGACATGGGAATGGTAGTACCGGCCTCGTTTCCATAGTACGTATGGGACATATCGTTTTCCTGGAAGGCTTTGAGGGCATCGTGCAGCTCATCCAGGGTGGTGGGTACCGGAAGACCCAGCTCGTCTAGCCAGGCCTTGTTGATCATGCTGAATTGAGGAATGGTGTAGATGGAGTAGGCCTCGTCCATATCAACACCGATGCCAGCGGTGGTCATCTGCTCGCCGGCGGGCAGCCCATAGATTTTGCCGTCCTCCTGGGTGATGGCAGCCCGGATTTCCGGGTGTGCCTCCAGAATGGCGCATAGGTTGGGCATGATGTCTTCGGTAAGGTAGGGGGTCAGATCCAGAAACGTACCATCGTCTCCATACCGGGCCAAATCATAGTTGGAGAAGCCCACGCCCATAAAAGCGTCGGGATATTGGCCGCCAGTGATACGAATGTTGACCTGTTCGGCCAGGGAATCCGACATGGTTTCCCAGTTGATTTTGATGCCCACATTCTCCTGAAGCGTATTGAGCACCTCGTTGTTTTCATAGCCACTGGACAAAGCAGAAATGCCGCCCATGATGTTAAATTCCGTCTGTTCTGTGTTGGGGTTGATTTCGCCGGTATTCACGTTGTTTACCAGACCGCTGGAACACCCGGGAAGACTCGCCCCCAACAAGAGAGCGGCCAAGGAGACCACAATGCCCCGTTTCCAAGGTTGTTTCATATGTCTCGCTCCTTTCTTAGCCCTTCACTGCGCCAGCCATAAAGCCCTTTTCAAAATACTTCTGCACAAAGGGATAAATGACCAGCATCGGCACCGCCGCAACGATCATGGAACAGAACTTCAAAAGCTCGGTCAGTTTGTTCAGCTCAGCATAACCGCCGGAGATGGTGGCGGCTTGGGAGGCTGAGGCCGAACTCTTGATTAAGATGTTCCGCATCACCAGAGGCAGGGGAGAGCCCTTGCCGCCCAGGTAAATCAGTGCGGTAAACCAATCGTTCCAATAGGCCACCATGGAAAAGACCGCCATGACTGCCAAAATAGGTTTGGAGAGGGGAATGATGATGCGGAGGAAGATCCCCATTTTGGAGCAGCCGTCAATTTGAGCAGCCTCCATCAAATCTTTGGGGACGCTGTTTTGAAAGTAGTTGCGCACAATGATCATGTTGCCCACGGCCACACCGCCAGGCAGAAACAGGGACCACATACTGCCTACCAGTCCGGTACTCTTTACCACCAGATAGGTGGGTACCAATCCGCCGCCGAAGTACATGGTAATCAGGAAGAAGATGCTGAAGAACTTTCGCCCTGGAAGATCCCGCTGGGCCATGGGATAGGCGGTGATGTAAAGCATGGTCACAGAAAACAGCGTGCCGATTACGGTATATTTTACGGAGTTGAGAAAGCCAGAGACGATGTTGGGGTCCTGAAATACCGCCACATATCCATCCAGAGTAAAGCCGCTGGGGAACAGGAAGGTCTTGCCTGCGTAGACATCGTAAGGGTCGGACACCGAGGCGATCAGGACGTAATAGAGGGGATAGGCCACAATAATCAAGATCACTGCCGTGATGAGTACCAGAATGATATCACTGGTGCGCTGAGACAGTCCGCGAGATTTCTTCATGTTCTTCCCCCCTTATACAAATTCCACGTCCGAGACTTTGGACGCAATTTTGTTGACGATCAGTAACAAAATAATGTTGACCGCCGTGTTGAATAGACCTACCGCTGTGGAGTAGCTGTATTTGGCGTTTTCAATGCCTTGTTGATACACATATACTGCGATCACGTCACTGGTGGCTTTGTTCAGGTCGGTCTGAAGGAGCCACACTTTTTCAAAGCCCACGTTCATCAGTCCACCGGCGGCCATGATGAGATTCAAAATGGCCATGGGCAGCAGCTCCGGCAGGTCGATGTTCTTGATGCGCTGGAACACAGATGCGCCGTCGATTTTGGCCGCCTCGTACAGTCCTGGGTCCACGTTGGCCAAAGTGGCCAGGTAGATGATGCAGCCCCAGCCAGCGTCCTGCCAGATTCCCGAGGCTATGTAGATGGTGCGGAATGCAGAGGACTCAGTCAGAAAATCAATGCTGGTGCCAAAAATCAGATTGATGAGGCCGCCAGAAGGACTCAGGAAGATGCGAAGCATGCCGCATACCACCATAATAGAAATAAAGTGGGGAGCATACAGAACCGTCTGCACCAGCCGTTTATACCGCCGAAAGCGGAGTTGATTGATGATCAAAGACAGAATGATGGGAATTGGGAAGGACCAAAGCAGGCTGTACAGGCTAATGAGGACCGTATTTTTGATCATACGGACACAGGTGGGTGAACTGAAAAAGCGCTGGAACCAGTACAGTCCAACCCATTCGCTGCCTGTGTAGCCACGGCTGGCTTTGAAGTCCCGGAATGCAATTTGTATGCCGTACATGGGGACATACTTATAGATGATGGTCAGTACCACCGGAATCAGTAGAAGCAGGTAAAGCTGCCAGTTGTTCACAATCCGGCGGCCCAACGGGGTGTTCGGGCGACGTAAAACGCCCACCGCAGGTTTGTATTGTTGACTCACATTGTCTCACTCCCTATTTAAACTCATTGTATCACGTCTGCACCGTTACATAATCCACCTTTCTTTCTGTCGAAGTAAGTGTGCCAGCACGGGAATGTAACGTTTCACGCCTGTTGAGAAAAGAACGCCCCAAAAAGCCTGGGACGAAACGTTGCATCCTAATTTAGGTCCATGATACGCCCCAGGTCAGGCTCTGTCAAGGTGAATTGAGGTCTTTTTTTCTCCTTCTCTGTTCTCTATAAAAAACGATCCTATTTTTTGTGCAAGCTGGAAAGAAATAATCCTTATACATGAATTTTCAAAAAATCCCTTGCAAAAAAACGTTTCACGAATATAATGAAATTAGGTTCATGAAATTGTGTGAAATTTTTGCGATACATTTCACGAGAAGAAAGGCGGCGGCGCAAATGAAACGGGGTTCTGCTCCAACCATGAAAGACGTAGCCCGGGAGGCCGGTGTGGCATTGGGGACCGTTTCCAAAGTGTTCAATAACGGACCAGTGGGGGATGAGTACCGACAGCGGGTATTGGATGCCGCAAAGCGTCTGGGCTATCAGGTCAACAACTATGCCCGGGGACTAAAAACCAACCGGACCTATTCGGTGGCTGTGGTGCTGCCCAATATTATCAATCCCTTTTTTTCGGTTTTGGCTCAAAATCTGTGCCAGTCTCTCACCAAGAGAGGGTACCGTATGTATTTGTCCATTACAGACTTTGATCCAGAGGCAGAGCAGCGATACATTCACCTGGCCCAACAAAACCAGGTGGATGGCATCATCGGACTGACGTACAATCCCAACTTACAGGTGGCCGATCAGGTCCCGTTTGTCAGTTTTGATCGTTATGTGAGCCCGGACGTCCCCTGTGTGGCTTCGGATAACTTTGGCGGAGGACAGCTGGCAGCCAAAAAGCTGGTAGATTTGGGGTGCAAACGGCTTTTATTTTTGCGCATTGGCTCTACCGTAGCCGGGGAGTCGGACAAACGGCGGGATGGGTTCGAGGCCTACTGTCGTGGAGCAGGAGTGGAGCATGATATCCTCTATCTGTACGACAGCGATGGGTATGAACCCTTTCGGACCTTTTTGTGCGACCACATGCATCAGGGATGCCTGAACTACGATGGTATTTTCTGCTGTACCGATGTGTTGACCCTGGAGATTCAAAAAATGCTCCAGGAGCTGGGCGTCGGTGTCCCTGAGGATGTGCAGCTCATTGGATTCGATGGCACAGCCATCCAGATGGGGCGTATGCCGGAATGTTCAACCATTGTCCAACCGGTTCCCCTTTTGGCTGAGACCTGTGTGGACATTCTCCTGAAAGAGGATAAAAGCGACCTGCCCAGTCTGATTTGCCTGCCGGTGAGCTACGCTGCCGGCGGTACAACTCGAGACCGGGAGTAAAAAGGAGGTCAGCGTATGGCCAGCGAATATCTCAAGTGGAAATACCGGGATGTCCAGCCCAATCCACCGTTGGAAATGACACCTCAGCAGAAACGGGCCAATTGGTGGTTTTACCACAAGTGGCAGGTCCTCCTGGGCATAGGTGGAGTCGCTTTGGGGATCTACCTGGGCGCCAGGGCTCTGGGGGTTGGGCAGATAAAGCCAGATTATCAGGTGGCCTATGTGGGTTCTACTGCCATGCCTGAGGAAACTGTGACCGCCATGGAATCGGCTTTGGCGGCCCTGGGGACCGATTGTAACGGCGATGGCAAAGTGGTGGTTTGTGTAAACCAGTATGTCATGGGAGACAACTCCGATGACGGGGCGGTGTACACCTATGCCAGCAGTACCAAGCTGATGGCTGATCTGGATGCCTGTGACAGCTATTTTTTCCTGTTGGAAGACCCAGTGACCTTCCAGAAGAATTACCGGGTTTTGCGTGATTTAGATGGAAGTCTTTCAGAGGAGGCAGAACAGGAGCAAGATAGCTACTGCCTTGCCTGGTCCCAGTGTCCAGTTCTTCAGGCGCTGCCGCTGGGAGAATTCACAGAGAATCTTCTGGGCCAGGAAATCCATGGGGACAGCCAAGCGCAGCTGGCACCTCTATATGTGGCCCGTCGGGGCTTCTGGACGGAGCGCACCTGTTCTTATTTGCAAGAATGCGACACACTTTGGAATGTGATCACAGGGGGGAGCGACCGGTGAAAGGGCGGAAATATGGAGTGGCGCTACTGCTGATGGTAGGGGTGCTGGGGTTGAGCGGCTGTAGTCAATATCCCGATCAAGCAGTGGACGGAACCCCATGGGATACCAATTGGACCATGCTGGGATCTGTGGTGGGTGCGGAAGAGCCGGGAAACGGCTTTTCACTGTTGGAAAATTATTCGGTTCTGACCGGAGAGGATATTTACTACGCCACTTGGGTTGCCGGAGCGTCTACTGAGTATACCAACGAAGATGGCGAAGATGTGGAGGTTTATGATGCTCAGCTCTATGTTCTTGCTATGGGTTGTGCAGATGGGACCCACGCCAAGGAAAGCCAAGAGGAATGGATTGGCCGACAGCAGGAGACCTACACCGTCACAGAGACTTGGAACGAGATGCGCAACGGTGAAGAGTATACGTTGATGACCTATACATGTGGCTCAGAAACCAATCCCTATGACCGAGGAATATCAGCCTTTGCCGTCTATGGATCATATGCGGTCAGCGTTGAACTGGCTTGTCGGGATGATTTTGCCGGACAGGAGCGGGAGATCCTACTCCAGTTTCTGGACGGTTGCCACTATGCTCCATTGAGCTAAAGGGGGAATGTATTGTGGGGTTATTTGTTCACGAAGATTCATATGTCGCTTCCAATGTACGCCAGGTGGGATTGAATCGCTACAAGCAGTTGCTTTCCTGGCACACCTTTTCCTGGATTAAACTCAATCTGCTGACCGTGGTTGGCGCGCTTCCACTGGTTGCGGGCATTGGTTATGCGATTTTATCCAGCAGCATTTTGCTCCTCATTCCCTTGTCGGCACTGGGCGGGATGATTTGGGGGCCGTTTTTGTCGGGGCTCTACGATGGCATTCTCCGAGGCTTGCGGGATGCACCAGACCCCTGGTGGGCGTCCTGGTGCAAGAGCTGGCAGCAAAACGCCCTGGAAAGTCTATTGCCAGGGGCGATTTTCGGCCTTTTGATCGGAATGTATGCCTTTATGGCGGCTCTGTTCTGGTGGTCTACAACGACTCAGACGCCGGGTACAGTTGTTCTGTATCTGTTCTCTGGAAGACTATTTTTCTTGCTTAATACCCTCTATTGGCCTCAAATGGTGCTGTTCCGTCAGAGCTTTTTGGCTCGTATGAGAAATATAATCTTGTTTACAGCGAAATATTTCTGGCGCATGGCGGGGGTCACTTTGTTGCAATTGGCTTATGTTTTGGTCTATGTGCTCTTTGCTCCATGGACTTTGTTATTGATCCCTCTTCTGGGGCTATGGTATATCATTTTCTTATCTCAGTTTCTCATTTACGAGCAGATGGACAAAGAACTTAATATTGAAGAAAAATTCCGCGCATCATGCCCCTAACTATCCCCTGGTTTGAAGAAATGTTGTTTATGTGATGTTTTTGCAAAACAAGATCCGTAGAGCATTCCATCAGGATATGCTCTTTGTAGAAATGAGCCTCTCAGTGATTTTGACACGAAATGATGCCAAATGGGGGTGGACTTCCATAGAGAAAACATATGTCTAAGTTTGTTAAATGATATTCCTTCTCTCTGAACTAATACTCAGTTAGATTGAGTCCTTCTGGGTGGTCCATCATGAACCATCCCTGGGTCCAGCAGATGAGCGCAGCTCCCCCTGATATGCTCCCCCTATAGGAGACAGTGAAACAAAACACTGTTTCCATAGGGGGAGATATTTATGTCCAAAAGCAAGGTGGCATACGAAAAGAAAATAGAGATCGTGCGGGACTACCTGAACGGTCGAGTAGGATATAAGGAAAGTATACGGCGAGCAAATAACAGTGCGGCGTCATTCCGCCACTGGGTGCATTTGTATGAAGAAAAAGGAGCGGCGGGACTCCTGCCAAGTCCCAAGAACAATATATATCCGGAAGAAGTAAAGCAAAAAGCTCGAGGACTACATGTTCCTTCTTGTCTTTGAAAACGGGATGATTAAGAAGTATTTGCGAAATTCTGGAACTGCGCCCTGAACTCATCTCACGTTCAGCATCGCGGAGAGGTTTCAAATAAACGGCTTTCAGTAACTCCCTTGCTTTTCCGTCAATTGAAATTCCGTCGTCTACATCGCCTATACGCAATTCTTGATAGATTTTTGGACCCTCTTTCCATGCGCGATAATGAAGTTCAAGCGTGTATTCGACCTTGTCACCGTCTTTAACGAATGTCAGGTATTCAATGAAGTTTTTTGCTTCGTTCGGGTTAAATTCCGAAATCGTACAATCAATCTTAAACTCAGAACACGCATCTCCATCGACTGGTTTATAGAAATCCTCATCTACTGGCCTGATATATTCATTGCTCTTCGTTAACAAAACTAATTTCAGAGCATCAATTACAGCAGTTTTTCCAGAATCATTCTCGCCAATCAAAGCATTTAGTCCTTTATGAAAAGTAATCTGCAGGCCAGGGGCACCATCTACAGACCTGAATCGCCGAAAATTGTAAATTTTCAATTCAGATACAATCATCTTTTTCACGCTCACTTCCAATTATAAATTTTTATTAGAATGTGAAAATTTTATATCAGATAATAGAACCTGTACAGTCAGTTTGAGCTATGGAATGTCTTGCTTGAAAGCATATTGAGTTATTCCAAGATTGTTATCCATATAGTTCTTCCTATTTATTGTAGCCAATATTAGGGAAAAAGGAATAGCGATTTTGGAAAAATTACTTATCTGGGTTTACTGTGGGATTTTGTATGCAGCTCTAAATGCAGGTCCTTACGCCGTCCGGTTTTCTTGCCCATATGGATAAAAGCGAAGGACAGCGATTGCCCGTGAGAACAGTCAGGACGTAATTACAAAGAGTTGCAGATAGAGCACTCTACGGTGTGAAAATATTGCAATAAATTCCAGGGGCTGTGGTGGAGAAAGTCAGCCATTTTGATGCGCACCCCCTCAGAATCTACAGGACAGTAAACAATAGAAGGGCACTCCTTCCGAAAAGAGTGCCCTTCAAGTGGTCAAAGCAGAAATCTGTCTGTGGTATTTCTGTGGTCAAACGAAAAATCACCGCCAAATTGGCGGTGATTTTCCTGAAATTGGTGGACTCGAAGGGGATCGAACCCTCGACCTCTGCGATGCGAAGCTGGATGTAAAGTTTTTTCTAATCATTTTGAACACTTTTAAATCGTTTCTATTCTATACTACTTCGTTTCCAGAACTCTTTGAACTCGCGCTTTCCGTTTGTTTCGAGGGTGTGTGTGGTGGAGACTGTGGTCAGAAACGCTCCCCATCCTTTGCTGGTTCTTTGCGTCGCCAGGGAATGGGAGCGTTTTCGAATTGTTGTCGGTCTGTATTGTAACTCTGTGGCCGGGGACAGGCAAGTGATTTCTGCATTGTACACACCTCAAAGACTGAGGAGCTGTAAACAAAAGTAGCTGCTCTCACCGAGAAATCCACTGGTGTGATCTCGGATATTGTCGTGTATAATAGATGAAATTACAATACCGGTTGAGGGGGAGAGACTGTGTCAGAGCAAAAGCAAAGCAGAACAGGGACCAGGCGTACCACCATGGAGGTCTTGGGAATCTTAAAAACCGGCACCAGTTTGGGAAGACCATTCTCGATCAACCAAATTGTAAAACTGCTGATCTGTGAATATAAGCATTGCAACCAGCCGAGATTCTGTCAAGGGGATTTTATATAATATGATGGACCACTATCTTGCGGAAACGTGTAGCGGTATTTTCATCCCTGACTTGTCATGTCTGCGGGTTGCATTTATAATAAGAATAAATCGATGAATCGATAGGTTTCAGAACACAGACTACCCACTGCGGGTAGGGAAGGAGAGGGGAATCTGTGCTATACTGAAAAAGGACGAGTTTCGGCAACCCGAAAAGAGAGGCCCTTGAGGTTGCGGACCATTTGTGGTATTGCAAAGAATACGAGGGGGATGGGGATATGAAACGCAGAAATTGCATATTTCTTTTGATTGCTGGGATATTGCTCTGTGCAGGCTGTTCCAACACAGAGAAAAAAGAAGAAACGCCAACCACCATTACGGTTTGGCACGTCTATGGCGGACAGGCGGATTCTCCACTCAATGATTTGATTGAGGAGTTTAATCAGACCGTAGGGAAGGAGCAGCAGATCAATGTTCAGGTCACTTCAGTATCCAACACCAATACGATCCACGAACTGGTGCTGGGTGCTGCCAATGGAGAGCCAGGAGCTTCAGAATTACCTGACCTCTTCGTCTCCTATCCAAAGACCGTGATGGCACTGCCTGATGAGAGCATTTTGGTGGATTATCGGGACTACTTCAGCGAGGAAGAACTGTCCGCTTTTCTCCCGGCCTTCGTGGAAGAAGGAACGATAAATGACCGCTTGGTTATCCTGCCTGTGGCGAAATCCACCGAGATCATGTTCATCAATAAAACGATTTTTGACCGATTCTCCCAGGCCACTGGCGTGAAGTTGGAGGATCTGGACACTTGGGAGGGGCTTTTCAAGGCTGCGGAGGTCTATGCGTCCTGGACCGACGGGCAGACACCGGATGTTCCGGGCGATGCCAAATCCATGTTCGTCCATGACTACTACTTCAACTACTTCCAGGTGGGGGCAGAATCTCTGGGTGAGGACTTTTTTCAGGGGGACGAACTGGCCTTTGGCCCCGCATTTCAGACAGCGTGGGAACTGTTGGCACAGGCTGCACTTCAGGGGGGGGTCTGGCTCCAGGGCGGTTACGCAACGGAATCGCTGCGCACTGGTGACAGCATTGTCAGTGTAGCTTCCTCTGCCAGTATCCTATATTACAGTGATGTGGTGACGTACCCGGACAATACCTCTGAGGATATCACCATCATTTCCCGGCCCTGTCCGGTGTTTGAAAACGGGGAAAAGCTGGTCATGCAGCGTGGGGCAGGCTTCTGTACCATACGCTCCACCCCGGAGCGGGAGCGGGCCGCTGTGACCTTCCTCAAATGGCTGACGGAACCGGAGCACAATGTGGAGTTTGTGACCCGGACGGGATATATGCCGGTGACTCAGACCGCCTTTGAAAAGGAGCTGCCAAAGGCCATCCAGGGACTGGATAGCGCCAAATATGCCTCCCTCTATCAGGCGTATCTGGACACCCAGAAAGATTACACATTTTATGTACCTCCGCAGCTGGAGACATATCTGAGCCTGGAAATGGCGCTGGAAGACCATGTGAGGGCGCAGCTTGCCCTGGGGCGCAAGGATTATCTGGAGGCCGGAGAGGTAGGGATGGAGCGAATCAGCGCAGAGCGGCTCCAAGCCTTCCAGGAAATCATGGGGCGATAACTCCAAGAGAGGAGGGAACACCGTGCTGAATAAATTAAAGGAGCTGCGGACCCTCAACGCCTTTGCCAAAAAGCAGAGTGTGGGAATGCAGAGAAAATTGATGCTCTACTGGGTATCCATGATCCTGGTGGTTTTTGCGGCGGTGATCCTCCTTTTATCCATTGCCGGGACCTTTTCTCAAAATGATAAGCAGCTCCATGAGGTGATGGAGCTCCATCTGCAAAACACGCAGGATAACCTGGCTGCGCATCTGGATCGCCTGACCGCCCAGAGCC
>CALXDO010000115.1 GCA_944387075.1 uncultured Oscillospiraceae bacterium
GGCCATAGATGCGAATAAGTATTTAAGTGAGTTAAAGAAGTTGCCGACATGCAGTGAGAACTATCCCGATTCATATAGTGGATTACCATTACCGATATTAGAGAATGAGAATGGGAATTATGTGGGAAATGGAGAAGCGGTAAAGGAGTTTTTCATCAAGGGGTCCCTGGGGTCGTTTACCATAAGTTAAGGCCTCCCAGAAATGGGGGGCCTTGTTTGTTGTTCAAAGTGGATTGTAGTTGCATAGGGGGCTGGGTGGCCCGCCACGGGCGAGATATTTGGAACATGGTTTGAGTTAGGTATAGGGCGGGGCCAATGGTTGGTATGCTCCATGCAATTCTTAGAATTGCGTCGCTTTCATGCCCTGCGGGGCATAGGGTTTTAGGCATAGGTGTGGTCGCATAAATTTTTTGCGCACAAAAACATAGTGAAAAAATGAGCACAAAATAACCATAAAAACACGGTATTTTGCCTGAAATATAGTGTTTTGCGACATTGGTAAGGATGAGGTCGGCAGTTCAAATCTGCCTAGCAGCTCCACAATAACCGCTATTTTCGTTGAGAAAATGGCGGTTTTGTTGTATCTATGTGACTTTATTGGCGTGTTGAAATGTGCCGGTTCTCGTTTGACCACACAACCAGCCACAGACAGAGAAACATGGCCTCTGGAGCGCTTGACTCCGGAGGCCATGTCGTTTTCTCCCGGGAACAGAGGAGATAAGCACGCTCTCAGGTGGCTCAATGTTTGTGCCATAAGTTTTGGGGGACGCGGGTTTGCGAAAGAACGGTGGGCCTGCTATAATGACGGTACAGAGCAACGGGAATGGAGAAGGAGGCGGCGTCATGAAATGTCTGAATAAAATTCCCTCAGTGGCCTTTTGGGTCATAGGGGTGCTGTGTGTGCTCTTTCCCGCCCGGGTGGCAGGGGTACTGCCCTTCCTGTTGGGTGGGGTGATGCTGGCCGTGGGGCTGTTGCGTGGGGTGGCCTACCTGCAGAACAAGGAATTTCTGGATCCGGGCACGCCGGGCATAGGCCAGGACATCATTCTGGTGGTGATGGGGGTGGTGTTTTGGTGTGCTGGGTCCGAGGCCATTGGGTTGATGGGGGTCGTGTGGGGCATTCTGGGGCTGAGAAAAGCCGCAGGTACCGTGGACCAGGCGCTGCGGAAGCTGTATCGGCACCAGAAAGCCCTGCTATTGGTGGTGGAGGCGGTGGTACGGGTGATACTGGCCCTGGCTCTGCTCTTTGACCCGTTCGAGAAATTTTCCGCCCATGTGGTGTTGCTGGGGGTGGAGCTGATCGTGGCCAATGTGCAGCTGCCCCAGGAGGAATCCAGAGAGTAAAGGAGGAAGGTATATGCGCAAATTGATGCTGCGGGTACTGGCGGCGGTGCCGCCGGTGGCCCTCCAGACCCTGTGGCTGTTGGTGTTACTGAAATGGCTGGCCCCCTGGGCGGCTGTGGTGAATTTTGTGCTGTCGGTGCTGGTGCTGCTGTTTGTGCTCTATCTCATCTCCAAGCAGGAGGAGCCCACGTACAAGGTGCTGTGGTTGCTGGTCATTCTGACCTTCCCTCTGCCCGGGGCGCTGCTGTACCTGCTATTTGGGGGAAAGCGGTCCGCCCGATCCCTGCGGGCCCGGCTGGACAAGGTGGACCAGGAACAACTTGCCAGTCCTGGAAGCTTACCACTGGAAGCAGATCCCCGGCTCAGGCAGACGTTTGGCTATCTGCAACAGCTTACGGGAGGGGAGGTACACCCCAACACCGGGGCCAAATTCTACCCCCTGGGGGATGCCATGTTTCCGGATTTATTGAAGGCGCTGGAGCAGGCGCAGCATTACATCTTTTTGGAGTATTTCATTGTGGACCACGGGGTGTTCTGGGACTCAGTGGTGGACATTTTGCAGCGAAAAGCCTCCCAAGGGGTGGATGTGCGGGTGCTGTATGACGATCTGGGCAGCATCTCCACCTATACCGCCAAGGATGCCTGGCAGCTGCAGCACAGCGGCATTCGCTGCGTGGCTTTTAACCCCTTGGTGTTTGTCAAAGGGACGCTGAACTACCGGGATCACCGGAAAATGACCATTATCGATGGCAGAGTGGCCTTTACCGGCGGGGTGAACATGGCCGATGAATACATCAACCGGGTGGAGAAGTACGGCCACTGGAAGGACTTTGGCCTGCGGCTGGAGGGGGCGGCGGCCCACAGCTATACCCGGATGTTCGCCCAGTTCTGGAACGCTTTCTCCAATGATCCGATTCCACAGGCACTACTCCAGTCCCCTGACTTGCCGGTGGACACTGCACCGGACGGCTATGTGCTCAGCTACGGGGACTCCCCTCTGGCGGATACCGCAGCCAGCAACGAACTGTACATCGAACTACTGAGCCAGGCACGGGAATACGCCTACTTTTTTACCCCCTATCTGATGTTGGGGGACTCCCTGCTGGAGGCCTTTGTGCGGGCTGCTCGCCGAGGGGTGGATGTGCGCATCATCATGCCCGGGGTGCCGGATAAAAAACTGGTGTTTCGCATGTCCCATAGCTTTTATCCCATTTTGCTCAAGGCGGGGGTGAAAATTTACGAATACACCCCGGGCTTTGTCCATGCCAAGGGTTGTGTGGTGGACGACCGGGTGGGTACCGTGGGCACGGTGAATTTGGACTACCGCAGCCTGTTTCTCCACTTCGAGAACAACGCTTTATTTTGGAATGCCTCTCTGCTGGGGGAGATAAAGGCGGACTTTTTGGCTACCCAGCGGCAGTGTCGCACCATGCAGCTGGGAGGAAATGTGCCCACTGGATTTGTCCACTGGCTCGTGGATGGGGTGCTCCGCATTGTCAGCCCCCTGTGCTAAGAAGATATGGGATTTCTAAGAAAAGGGCCTTCTGATATGCTCCCCCTATGTTTGACAGTGTTTTATTTCACTGTCTCTCATAGAGGGAGCATATCAATAGGATGGGCTCCTTGTCCTTTTGAAGCTGTTTGTGCCGTCCCTTTTTGGGATGTAGGGGCTTACATGGCATCCTTGTGGTTCCGCAGCTTCTTGATAGACAGCGTTCCCAGTGCGCCGCCCAACAGGAAGAGAAGCGCAACCCACAACAGAAGATTGCTTCCATCGCCGGTAGGCGGGGTGTTTCCGTCTCCCAGATCATCCAGGGCGGGGATTTCCACAGGGGCCTTTTCATAACCGCAGACGCTGCACACTTCATGCTTCTGGCCTGCGACCCCTACTTGGGCCTCCTTGGTGACCACCCAGACAAATTCGTGCGCAGCCACATCGGCCCGGGCTCCACAGGTGCATTCATGCCAGTGGTTCGCTGCGTCTGAGTTCCAGGCCTCACCATAGGTGTGGCCGGTTGCGTCGATGTCAGCAATCGTCGTGGACTGTTGGGTGGCCCAACTCTCTGCGAAGATTGCCGTATAGGTGGTTTCGCCGTTTTCGGTACAATTCGGGGCCGTGGTCTGTTCTCCGGTAACCGTTGCCTCGGCAGTTTCCACGTGGCTGTCATCACGCTTACAAATTCGAGTCGCTGTGCAGGTCTTGCCGTCCTCGCTCCAGGCGTAGGTGGGAGCATCCCAATCGTGGCCGATGGCGGGGAGGTCGGTGACCTCCATGGTGTCGGTGTAGGACTGCCCCTCAAACTCCACGGTGGCAGAGTAGAGGGTCACGCCCATGTCCGTACAGGTGGCGTCGGTTTTGGTCTCAGAGGTCACGGTGGCATCCATCGTCTGGGTGTGGGACGAATCATTGGCACAGGTCAAGGTGACCGTGCAGGCTGAGCCGTCCTCCGCCCAGGCAAATGCGGCCTGGTAGTCGTGACCGGTGGCGGGAATGTCGGTGACCTCCATGGTGTCGGTGTAGGACTGCCCCTCAAACTCCACGGCGGCGGTGTAGAGGGTCACGCCCATGTCCGTACAGGTGGCAGCGGTTTTGGTCTCAGAGGTCACGTCGGCATCCACCGTCTGGGTGTGAGACGAATCGTTGGTACAGGTAAAGGTGACGGTGCAGGTTTTCCCGTCCTCCGCCCATTGGAACACCGGCTCGCCCCAGCTGTGGCCGATGGCTGTTATGTCTGTGACCTCCATGGTGTCGGTGTAGGACTGCCCCTCAAACTCCACGGTGGCGGTGTAGAGGGTCACGCCTATGTCTGTACAGGTGGCATTGGTTTTGGTCTCAGAGGTCACGTCGGCGTCCTCAGTCTGGGTGTGGGACGGGTCATTGGTACAGGTAAAGGTGACGGTGCAGGTTTTCCCGTCCTCCGTCCATTGGAACACCGGCTCGCCCCAGCTGTGGCCGGTGGCTGTTATGTCTGTGACCTCCATGGTGTCGGTGTAGGTCTGACCTTCAAACTCCACGGTAGCGGTGTAGAGGGTCACGCCCATGTCCGTACAGGTGGCGTCGGTTTTGGTCTCAGAGGTCACGTCGGCGTCCTTCGTTTGGGTGTGGGACGGGTCATTGACACAGGTCAAGGTGACGGTGCAGGCTGAGCCGTCCTCTGCCCAGTCAAAGGAGGCTTGGTAGTCGTGACCGGTGGCGGGGATGTCTGTGACCTCCATGGTGTCGGTGTAGGTCTGACCTTCAAACTCCACGGTAGCGGTGTAGAGGGTCACACCCATATCCGTACAGGTGGCGTCGGTTTTGGTCTCAGAGGTCACGTCGGCGTCCTTCGTTTGGGTGTGGGACG
>CALXDO010000116.1 GCA_944387075.1 uncultured Oscillospiraceae bacterium
CGATGTCCCACCGGACGAGGGCCAGAACGACGCTCCGGACGAGCCGGAGGCGGAAGTGCCTGCTTCATGGACAGATTGATTCGATTGTTGTCATCAATCCCGATCACTTTTACCGTCACCGTCTGCCCTTCATTGAGATGCTCATGAATGTCATTGACATAAGTATAGGCAATCTCAGAAATGTGGACAAGGCCAGAACGATTCTCCGGCAAAGAAACAAATGCGCCAAACTTGGTGATCCCAGTCACCTTTCCTTCCAGAATGGATCCAACTTCAAACCCCATAGACTTCTCTTTTCCCTCTCCCAATTTTTTCAGAGCTTTCTCTATGCTCCGTTTTATTTAGACGTATCCACAAATCGGATCTCGTCCGGTTCCATCAATCCCAACATAGCTCTAGCAATATCCTTCAAGTAGTTGGGATCACTGCTGTGCTGCATGTCGTCGGTCAGGGCGGCGTTTTCCTCGCGTTGTGCCTGAACCTGCTGAGCCAACTCGTCTCTTTTTCCCTGTGCTGCCATCAGCTGGCCTCTCATGGACAGTAGCGCGATGACGCCGGCCACCAGGAGAACCAAGACCAAAAGCTTTGTGCCAATGCCTGCGCGTTTGACTCTCACCATGGTCAGCCTCCTTTTCCTCATGTGCATCAACATCATACGTGATGTTTATTCTATACCATTTGACCCATTTTTGAAAGTCTTTTTTTGAATTTTTCAAAACTTTTTTTGTTTTCCCGGCCGCGCTTCGAGCGGGAGCGAAACAAATCCCAAGAATATGATGGAGAAGTCCAAAACATTTCACAAAAACAGGCAACAGAATTCGACTGAATGTGGTTAAATATGCCACGCCGCCCAACAGGAATGCTGCCGCATGATATATGCGAACCACACCACTGCTCAATACCAAGGCATGGGCAAATACCGCCACAACTGCGCCCAACCAAAAAAATACATCCAGCAGAAACCATAGCCACCGCCAAGGATAGCATCTTCTGAGCCCACGCAAGAGATCATATAACACGCCCAGGCCCAGGCCCAGCAAGAAACCTTGCCCGAGCACCTGAGCCTGAGTCATCACATCAATCCCCATATCTTAGCCGAACAGACGTGAGAAGAATCCCCGTGCATTTTTCTCTATGCTGTCTTCATAGGTCAATGCATCAATCTTTCCCTCCACCTTCAAATCTCCACCATCCAGTGCCAATTTTTCAATGCGGAGTCCCTCCCCGGTGATGGTCAAGACTCCTTGGATTGTGGTTAAAACGATATGGGTGTCATCGAACACGTCTACACCCTCTACCCCGGACACCGTCAGATTCCGCCGATCTTCCATAGCCACATGATGTATGGTCGAAGCAGTTACCTCATATCCCATGTAGGAATCACCCCTCTTCTTTAGATGATTCATCTATATGGGGTTTGTCCGTGGTATATTCCCCTGTTTTGGGCAATCGACGGCGAAGGTCATATTTCAAAACCGTGTACACCACAGCGGTAATAGGTACGCTGATCACTAGGCCTACAAAGCCCAACAGACTGCCGCCTACAGTAACCGCCGCCAGAACCCAGACGCCGGGCAGCCCCAGAGACGTTCCCACCACTCGGGGATATATAAGGTTGCCTTCCAGTTGTTGCAGCACAGACAAATAGATCAAAAACCAAAATGCCTTAACTGGGCTAATCATGGCCAGGAGCAGTGCCGCCAGCACGGCACCAATATAGGCGCCGGCCACGGGAATGAGTGCGGAAACTCCAATAATCACCGAAATCAGCGGTGCATAATCAAAGCGAAACAGCACCATACCCAAAAAACATAAGCTGCCCAAGATGCACGCCTCTGTGAGCTGCCCGGAGATATACTTCGTGAAGGTGTCCGCAGTCAGTCGAGTAATTTCCAATAAAGGACGGGAGATTGATTCCGGCAGATAAACAATGACCAGCCGACGGCACTGAGCGGTCAGTTTCGGCCCACTGGAGAGCATATACACCGAGAACACAAAGGAAATCACACCGGTAACAAACGCAGATACCAAGGTGCTGGTGGCGGAAATCAGGTGGGGCACCGTTCCCGTAAGTGTAGCCAGAACTTGATCCAGGGCATTTCCCAAAATCTCACTGATTTTATTGGATAAATTCAAATCGGCCAGAGAGTCCAGAGAGAGTTTTTCCACCACAAACTCAAAAATATCTTGGAGATTTCCTGCATAAACATTCATATTCCCCACAAATCGTTGGATGCTCCGAGTCAGCTCTGGCACCACCAGGGAAATGAGGATTCCAACCAATGCAAACAAAATCACATAAGCTGTGGTTACCGCCAATGGACGGGCCAGACGTTCCCACTTTTCCCCCAAACCACGGGTATAAACCCGTACAAAGAAATTACAGGGACGATTGAGAATGAATGCCATGGCAAACCCAATAAAAATTGGTCGAAATGCGACAAGTACACCAGATCCCCAGTCTAAGATCACATCAATTTTAACAATCACAACCACCAATGCCACGGCATAGGTAATCAGAAGCAAAAGCTTATGAAACAATCGGTTGTCCAAACTCAGCACTCCTTCGCTTTGATGATTCCCCCACAGTGTATCATTTTACCCACCTTGCGTCAACGAATATCAAAGTTTAGGGATTTCCCCCTTAAAAAGAGTTGCGCACATCATCTCCACGAGCCTGTTCCAGGTTCATCAGCTTCTTTCGGGCAGCCGAGTGGGTCAGCATAGCAGCCAAAAGCTCCTGGTCATCTGTCTCAATGGCACGGCGGTATGCCGCCAGACGCCCCTCCAATCTCCGCACAGTCTGGCTCAACGCCTCTCGGTTGAGGCTGAACAGTTGGGTCCAAAGAGGCACATCCAGTGCGGCCACTCGGGTACAGTCTCGGAACGATCCCCCCTCAAACCCTCGACAGGAAAACAATTCTTCATCATCGCACACAGATAGGGCGATGACGTGCATCAACTGACTGGTGTAGGCAATCATCTCGTCATGTCGTTCTGGCGTGGTGCAGATCACGTCACGGAATTGGCAGAACTCGGCCAGGCGCTTCACCAACTCCACATGCTCCTCACTCACATCCTCTGTGGGAGTCATGATAAAGTGAGTATTACGAAACAAACCTGCCTCCGCATTGTCAATCCCTGAGACTTCCTTGCCCGCCATGGGGTGACAACCGATAAAATCCACTTGTTCCGGCAGGCATCTAGCTCCCTCCACAATGGCCCGCTTGATGCCGCAAACATCTATAATCACGCTGCCTGGCTTAAAATGACTGCGATGTTCTTCCAGAAAGGATAGGATTCCCTGGGGGTCCTGGGCTAAAATAACCACATCTGCTCCCGGGAGTTCGTTGGCTGCATCATAAGTCACACGATGGGCCGCATGTCTCGCTAGCGCTTTTTGGTAAGTGGAAGCAGAGCGTACCACCCCCACGATCTCATAATCTTCAAACCCCTGTAAGGCCATAGCCATGGAGCCACCAATCAATCCCAATCCCACAACCACAATGCGCTTTTGTTCCATCCAAACCACGTTCCCTTCTTATGCTGCAGTTCCGCAGTTCTATGTCTCCCCAATTTGGGAGACTCTACGGTTGCAGTTTAGCACTTTTAATTACAAAAGTCAATGGCAATTCAACTTGCGAAGGGATACCTATTATGCTAAAATACAGAAAGTTTGCACCAATCAGCAAGGAGAAATATCATATGGCCATTCAATTCACCACCCCTCAGCTTACGCATGCGGTCCAGCAAGTACTGGAGCGCCTGATTTCCACCAGCAACCCTGACCAACCCAACCTGCACCTCTGTCCTCGTCTGGTCTCTTGTGATGGTCCATCTCTCACAGTAGAGCTGGAGCACGAAACCAAACCTTGGACCTCCAATCCCATGGAAATTGTGCACGGTGGGGTTTTGGCCATGATTATAGACAACGCCATGGGCTTGACCTGCCGCTGTCTTTACGACCACTTCACACCCACCATTCAAATGAGCATTCTGTATTCTCGACCGGTGCCCCTCCATGAAACCATCCGACTGCGTGTGGTGGTCACCATGGCTGGTAGTACCACAGCTCAGCTTCAGGCCCAAATCTACCTACCCTCTCAGCCAAACCGCATCCTGGTCTCCGCCTCTGGAGTGTACTGTTCTCGCACAAAATAAGCGCAAGCGGCAGGCAATTCCAGCGGGATTGCCTGCCGCTTGCGCGTCTTATTGGGCTTTCCATTCACTTTTGAATATCTTTAAGTACTCTTCCATCGCCTTCTGGGCCCGCTCTACATCATGGTCACAAATGGCTTGGAAGATGGCCATGTGCATAGAATGAGTATGGTGTATCATGGCATCCCGATCCTGCTCCGGCATGGCAGCCATTTTCTCTTTGGCAAAGGAGCATTTCCATCGGCTGAACACCTGGCTGAACACCTGACTCACATTGTTTTTTGCTGCCTTGGCTACCAAACCATAAAACTGGGAATCCATATTCCAAAACTCTTCCCGGTCAGAAATAGCCGTTTCCATCTGAGCCAGATACTTCTCCATGGCTTGAACATCCTCTGAAGTACCACGTTGAGCCGCCCAACCTACCATCGCCAACTCACTGATTGCCCCATATTCTGCAATCTCTTCCAGGCTCACCAGGCCAATTCTAAGAGCATCGGACAAAGCATTTTCCAGATTTCTGTTGTTTGGGTGCATCACCACAGCACCACTGCTGCCCGGGATGGTCCGAATATATCCAGACCGCTCCAACATGCGCAGCGCCTCCCGCACGGTTGGCCGGCTTCGGTGAAAGGTGTCCATCATACTGCGTTCACTGGGCAAGCGATCATCCGGTTTCAAATCCCCTCGCAAAATCAATTCGCGAATTTGATCATAAATCGCCTCACTGGCTCGTTTTGTCTCCACAGGGTGGAACATCGCCAAAGTTGATGCCCGATCCTCTTTTGGCATGGTGCTCACGCCTCCTTATTGATGCACATTTACAGACATTTTACCATAGCTTTTCGTATAATCAAGTCAATCATTTCATAATGCGCCAAAAGGCGTCCCGTGTTCTAAATCAATGAACACGGGACGCCTTTCTTTTATCGCTTCTTTTCTGTGCGAATACGCTCCACGTCGTAGATGCGCGCAAATCCAGATACATCTGCTCCCGTCTGCAAACAGCGGAAGTAAACCTCTCCGCAGGCCCGGCTGTCACTGCCCGCATGGTGGTGATTCAGTTCCAGTCCGAAGTAATCGCACAAGGTATTAAGTTTGTGGTTGGGAGACTGCGGGATCAGCTGTCGGCTCATCTGGCAAGTGCATGCATATGGCACCCGCTTGACCCAAGCTATCCCATAGTCCCGCAGGCATTTGGCCAGCACCGACATATCAAAGGGGGCATTGTGCGCCACCAAAATCCCCTGCTCCAAAATGGGACGAATGGTTTCCCACAACTGGGGAAAGGTGGGCTCATGGGCCACCATCTCTGGGGTGATCCCCGTCAACTCCATGTTAAAAGACTCAAATTTCGTCTCGGGATTGACCAGGGAATAAAATTCCTCCACCACCTCTCCTTCCTCCATCACCGTAATTCCAATGGCACTCATACGGTGATTGATGGAGTTGGGGGTCTCCACATCAAAGGCTACAACTCTCTGGAACATTTCTCACAGGCCTCTCTATCTCGGTATTTCAACGCTGTGGGCCATTTTACCACAGATTTTTCGCCCCGTCTACCTTACAGCCGCTCCTGCCATTGCTCCTCTCGGAAGCCAACCAGGACAAAATTCTCCCCGATCACCAGGGGCCGTTTGACCAGCATCCCATCCGAAGCCAAAAGTTGATACTGTTCCTCCTCCGTCATAGTGGGAAGACGGTCTTTCAGCCCCAATGCCTTGTAGGCCAAGCCAGAGGTGTTGAAAAAGCGCTTGAGAGGCAGCCCGCTTTTTTCATGCCACGCCTTTAGCTCCTCCGCGGTAGGTTTTTCCTCCTTAATGTTGCGTGCATGGTAGGAGACTTGCCGTTCATCCAGCCAGGCTTTGGCCTTTTTACAGGTGGAACAGGGGGGATACAGCAAAAATAAGACACTCACGATATTACACTCCTTTTCCTGATTTATCTCTTCCCTGGTAAGGTGGGCAGAGATACCGTTGCTTGTTTCGCGTGGCCCTTCCGTACTCGATGGCCTCCACTGGGCACTTGCAAATACATGCCATACAGTGGGTACAGGTGGTCCCCCACACGGGTTTTTCCTGCTCCAGATGGATGTTTCCCAATGGGCAGACATGCTCACACTTCCCGCAGCCCACACAAGAGCTTTTGGCGTAAAACTTCTTGGCCTTTACATGGAATCGATAAAAGGCCCGATTCACCATCCCAGATTTCAGCCGATCCAGGCTTTCCTTCTGCACAGGTGGAAAGGATTCTCCTCGGTTCATCCACTCCAATCCCTGCTGCAATGTCATCTCCGCCTTCTGGCGTATGGTCTGTGCTTGCGCCTGGTCAGGCGGCGAGAAAAAGATCAAATAGTTGTCCGGCATCACAACCGGAAGAACTCCACGGTAGTTCATTCCTTTTCGCTGGCACAGGTCTCGAAGCTTTGGCTCCACATCCCCCACCTCAGATCCACAAGTCATCACAAAATATAGCTCCCGGCTTCCGCTGAAGTGCCCCGTTATGATAAAATTCTCCACAGCACGGGGGATCTGCCAGCAGTAGGTGGGCATCACAAACACCCACGGGGTTTCCGACTGTAGCTCTGCCGCCACACCGTGTCGGATATGGTAGAAGGTGTCCAGCAGGTCATCCTTCTTATGGTCAGCCAGCCATTCTGCGCAGTACTGGCTATTCCCTGTGGCTGAAAAATAAAGAATCATATTCCTTCCTCCATGGAAAATCCCTCTCTCATTATGGAAACAGTATACGATTTTCTTCTTTCCTGTCAACCATCAGGCCTGAAAAAATTCCACATAAAAAGCTGCCCATTCCCCAGGAAATATATCCCTTTTGTCCAACATTCCAAGTCGATTTACTGCATAGCCTGTGTATGCACCTTCAACACCCCGCCAATGGCCTGTAAGGTGTCATCTGGGAGCATGCTGTACTCCCCCCACTGGACGGCTGCTTCATCTCCCGCCGCCCCATGGCAGTATACTGCCCAAGCCACCAACTCTGCGGGGCAAGAGGTCTGCTCCACCATCTGCTTTTGCCCCAGGAAAGAGGAGATCACCCCCGCCAAGATGTCCCCGCTCCCCCCTTTTGCCATCCCCGGGTTCCCAGTCGTGTTGCGCCACACCCGCCCCTGTGGGTCTGCGGTGAGGGTCTTGTGGCCTTTGAGCACCACCACACAGCCCGTGTCTCGAGCCAACTGCTTGGCCTGTTCCACCCGGTTGTGGAGCGGTAAAACACCCCCTGTCAAGCGGGCAAACTCTCCGTCGTGGGGAGTGAGGACAGTGAGAGCCTTCCGGCGGCGCAATCGCTCTGTTCTACCTTCCAGGGCGTTGAGTCCGTCGGCATCCAGCACCAACGGCCCCTCCACCCCTTCCACCAACTGCAAAATCAGCTCTTGTGCTTGCTCGCTGCGCCCCATGCCTGGGCCAACCAGCACCACATCACACTCTTTCGCCCGTTCTATCACTCGCTTCTTGTCATCCGGCAGCGGAAAGGGCATTTCGCCGGAACACCGAGTGGCCACGATGGGGTATACGGAATGAGGAACCCCCAGATACACCAGTCCCGCCCCACTGCGCAGAGCCCCCTGGGCGGCAAACACTGGGGCTCCAGTGTACCCCTCGCTGCCCGCCACAATGAGAACCTTTCCATAGTCTCCCTTATGACTGTCCCGCTCCCGGCGGGGCAGCTTCACCATTTCCCCTTGTACGGATATAACTTCACTCATGGGTTCTCTCCCCCTTGCATCAGCTTGCCTACTATATAGGAATAGTTTTCTCTCCGGTGAGGAATGAGGCATGCAGAGCAATCCTTGATTCCTTCCTGGGTATAGGAAAAATTGCCGCCACACTTCTCCCCTAGGAGATAGAGAGGACAGTAGCAGAACAGGCAGTTGAATCCCTTCGGGTCATCGGTCGAGTGGCAAGGGAAAAATTCGCATTGGGTGTGAGAAAAGAATTCATAGTTACAATGTAACTTTTTAGCCTCCATCTTTAAATTCCTCCCAACTTTTCCCCCACCACAGACATTTGCTCCTGGGTGGGTTTCCAACTAAAGGTAATGCGCACCAAGCGATCAGAATAGCACAACAAATACCCCGAGAGAGGATGATCTCCATCCATATATTGATAGGCTGCATCCGCCAACCACGGCTTAGGATCAGTCTCCCGGTATTCCCCCTCGAGATAGCTGTTGCAGCACCAACGGTAGAGGGAGGGTACGTGTAGTTGGGCCAGTGTATATGTCAATTCGGGCGCACCCTCATTTTCCACCAGCTCCCATTCTTCCGTCTCCATCATTTTGAATGTACCCAGCAAGGGGGATTCCTTTGCCCAGACCTGTTGCGTGTACTGCTGTCCATCCACCGCCAGCAGTTGTTCTATGTTCAAGGGTGGCTCCTGCAAATATTGTGCCATGCCGCTTCCACGATCCTGGTTGTGCCAGTCCGCTCCTACAATCATCGCAATCATGCCCCCCACCACCAAGAGTGGGACGAGAAACACCAGACATGCGGTCACGGTTTCATTGATCTGTCTGGATACCTTTTTTCTCCGCATAACCAGGATCAACTGGGGAATTGCCACCGAAGCATACAGAATCAGCACGATAGATGTCACCGCCGCCAGACGCATCACCGGATTGTCTCGCACCAGCATATCGGTCAGCCACAGCACCAGAGTGACCACGATCATCCAGCACACCGTTCTTTGGATCACACCTTTACCTCCGGTTTTCCAAAACCTCCCCTGATTCGCCAGTTTTTTTGCCTTTGTGTACCAGTGCAAATACCCCACCAGCTCTGCGCCAACCAAAATCAGCAACAACAAGCCCAAAAGCCCACGGAATAAAACCGCAGTATCCGAAAGGGTTGACACCAAGTCGTCGGCAATCCCGATGGCAAACAGATAGAGATACATAGCGGCAATTCCGAACCACACGCATATAAAAGGTAGGTAAGTACGCTTGGCCGTGCGATGAATGCTATTTACCTCCATCTCCGGGTCCGTTTCCATGGGAAGCGGGTCATCCTCCCAGTTGTAGAACACCTGAAACTGGGACAAGCGAGCCATCAATTTCCACCCTGTATGATGGCACAGTTCCGCCTTCTCTTCCCCTTTTCCTTCTATTTTCGGATCAAATTGTGACCATTTTGGATCGTAAGACACCGTGACGTGAACCTTCTGAGGAGATTCTCTTCGGTAGACCCATCCAAGGTTTCCAATTTGCTCTAAGATCCATCCTTTCTCCGCCATTTGCTCCAGGTGTCGTTCCATCCCTGTGTGGTCGTAAAAGCTGAAAAATTCCATGCGCCGTTTCCGCATTTTCATGCCTTTTCCTCCTCTCCTGTGATGCGCCGGTAGTCTCGGGCCTGCGCGCAAATCCGTGCATATTCCTGTTGGAGCACTTCCTGCCCCTGGAAGGAGATCACATAGCTGCGTCTGCGCCCCTCCACCTTGGTCTCCAAAATAAAGCCTGCCTCCAAAAACTGCTCCAGAAGGTTGTACAGGGTTCCCGAGCCCACTCGTACCCGTCCACCAGTCATGGCTGGCACCTGGTCTAAAATGTCGATGCCGCACCGCTCCTCCCGCAAGCAGAGCAATACATAGAACATCTGCTCGGACAGGGTGTGAAATTTTGCCCGTGCCATGTCACTCACCTCCATTCTCGATATTCGAGTTTTCAGCCATCACTATAATCTCGATCATCGAGAATGTCAAGAAAATCTTGTCTTATGATGTTCTGCCTCTGGAAAAATTCCGAGCATCCTCTTTTTCACTCTTGCTTTCATCTTATCACGAAAATATGAAAATCCCACTATTCTTTTTCCCTCCTTCGTGGTATACTATTCCTGGTAGGATTTTCACCCAAACCAAACAGAACTAGGAGGGGTTACCTATGAAAACTCGATTCCTTCGCTGCAAGCACTGCGGCAACATTGTGGGCATGATTCAAGATGCCGGAGTCCCCATTTTCTGTTGCGGACAGCCCATGGAGGAGCTGGTTCCCAATACGGTGGAGGCCAGCGGTGAGAAGCACATCCCCGTGGCTACCCTGGAAAACGGCGTTCTCACGGTCCGGGTTGGCTCTGTGGCGCATCCCATGGAGGAGGCCCACTATATCCCCTGGATCTATGTCAAGACCAAGAACGGCGGTCACCGCATGCAGCTCAAGCCCGGTGACGCTCCCCAGGCCGTGTTCCATCTGGGAGACGAGGTTCCCGAAGCAGTTTATGCCTATTGCAACCTCCACGGACTGTGGATGACTGAGCTTTAATTCCACCCCTCATAAGCGAAAGAAGTCGGGACTGACCGGTGTCAGCCCCGACTTCTTTCCGTTACATCGGCAACAACCCGTATTTCTTGCGGATGCGATGGATTTTCCCCAGCATGGGTCGGGCGGCCACCAGCAAAAACAACACCGTAGCCACCCCATGGGTGACGTTCACCGGAACCCCTGCCACATAGCAGGCCAGAGCGGAACTCCAGGTCAATCCATCCAGCAAGGATAGGGCCGTGGAGGTATCCAGCAGAAGGCCGTAAATCCCCACAGTGGCCAAAAAGCCATACATACACACCCGCACCAACGGAACGTTCCCTTGCCGCGCCGGTTTCTCAAAAAATAGGCCAGCCAAAAAACCAATGATCCCAAAGGCAAACATCTGCCAAGGCGTCCACGGGCCTTGTCCGAAGAGAAAATTGGAGACAAAGCCGGTCAAGGCCCCGGTGAGAAACCCCGCCTCTGCCCCCAATCCAATTCCCGCCACAATCACCAGGGCCGTCACCGGCTTAAAGTGGGGAAGCATGAAGAAAATCCCCCGTCCTGCCGTGGCAATCACCACCAGAGAGGAAATGAGTACCATTTCTCTGGCCTGGGGCCCCCGGTCCTCAAAAGCGGCAAAGAAGGGAAGCATCGCCGCCCCAATGACACATATGGAGATAAAATAGTAGCTGCGCCCTTTCAGAAACAGAATCCCAAAGGCAATGAGCATTGGAACAGCAACAAAAATCATTCCAACTGCCAGTCGAGTCCTCCGCCCCAAGTATCTGGTGGGCATTGCAGACACATAGCTGGCCCTCTGGGTATCCAAAAGCCTTCCCGCCCCTACCAGCACCACCACACTCGTCACTCCCTGCGCACAGGCGAATCCGGTAAACTGCATATGGCTAAATACCGTCAAATTCCAAAAGGTGTTGGGCTGGCCCATGGCGTGGTTGATACTCCCATTCAGACAAGCCAGAATCGCCGCCGACCCAACCACGGACATAAGGCACAACAGGGCGGAAATCCGCACCAAAAGAGTGCTCTTTCCCTTCCACCGGTATGCGGCCCCAGCTGAGAGCATCAGTGCCAAACATGACACTCCTGCCGTCACTTGGGTCCCCCAGACCAGGGTCTGCGTCACACCATCAAGGTACAGAAACGCGGGAGCCGTCACTCCGTATAGCCCTCGGGCCAACTCTACACCCTCTTTGATATTCCACAGAGAAAACTGGTCTGGAAGTCCTCGGTACGCCAACTCTGGAATGGCATACCACGGCCCAAATATTCCATTAATGGCCATGAGCAGGCACACCCAAACCAGAGCCATCACCCAGCTGTCTACCCCAGTTCCTGTCGTCACTTGCTTTGTATACATGCCTTCACCACATCCTCCACCGTCACCGCCTGGGGAAACACCTTCCGGGCCATTTGGTTGGCAGCGGTGGTATAAAAGTGATTGCCCAAGAAGAACTCCCGAGCGGGCTGCTCACTCACCAGCCGTCCGCGAAACAGCAGCCCACAGGTGTGGGCATAGCAGGCACAAAACTCCACATCGTGGGACACCATCAAAATGGTTTTCCCCCGCTGAGTTAGATCTTGGAGCATATGGCCCAAAGTCTGTTTGTAGCAACCATCCAGCCCCTTGGTGGGCTCGTCTAAAAGAAGGATGTCCGGGTCCAGCAACAGCACTTTGGCCAGGGCGGCCCGCTGCTGCTCCCCCCCAGACAGATCATAGGGATGCTGGTCTAATAGCCCCTCCAGCTGGGTCTGTTCCACCACTTGGGCCAGCCGCTGCCCCTGCTCTTTGGGAGAGAGGGGCAGATCGCGGAGCAGTTCCCACAAATCATCACCCACACAGTCCCGGACGAAGAGAGTCTGCGGATTTTGCGGCAAAACTCCAAGCGTATTCTTGTAAGGTTTTTCCCCTCTACACGCATCATGATTCCTCTCGTAGATGCTAATTTTCCCTCGATATGGCCGATTTTCCCCGGAGAAGAGGGACAAAGCCGTTGTTTTCCCTCCACCGTTTCCACCCACAAGTGCATAGATCTGTCCCTGTGGCACGCGCAGATTCAGCCCTTGGAGGATGTCTGCCCCGTGGCGGTCGTATCGGAACCATACCTCCCGGGCCTCCAGGGCCACGCTCTGAGCAGATGGCGTAGCCGAGACTGACTGGGCAGGCTGAGATGCTCCCCGGTATTGCTCCATCCACATTCTCCCTTCTTTCACGGTCATGGGGCACATTCCTTCCCCCTGTGCCCGGTTGAAAATCTGCATGGGCACCGGACAGCATACCGCCAAAGAGTGGTTTGCCATGGCCTGCCCCACTTGGCGGGGCGAGTCATTCCAAAGCACCTTCCCTCGCTCCAACACCACCACCCGATCGGCCATGGGAAACACCTCGTCCAGACGGTGCTCCACCAATATTACGGTCAGCCCCAGCTGCTGGTTCAGTCGGTGAATGGTATGGAGAAATTCCGCAGCAGCCATGGGGTCCAGCTGAGAGGTGGGTTCATCCAACACCAGAACCTCCGGGTGCATCGCCATCACCGAAGCCAAATTCAGCATCTGCTGCTCTCCCCCGGACAGTTCCCACACGGCCCGGTCAAACCAAGTTTGAAGCCCAAAATAGCTGGCCATTTCTGCCACCCGCAGGTGCATGTCCGGCAGCCTCAGTCCCAGATTCTCCAGGCCAAACGCCAGTTCATGCCACACCTGATCGGTGACCAGCTGTTGGGCGGGATGCTGCATCACAAAGCCGATCTCCCCGGCCTGTGTGCGCAGGTCCACTTGGCTGAGGGGAATCCCCTTGTAGCGAACCTCTCCCTCCCGCTGTCCATGGGGGGTAAGAGCCGATTTCAAATGACGGATCAGCGTAGACTTTCCACTTCCAGAGCCCCCGCACACCACCACAAACTCCCCTGGCTCTACCCGAACATTCACCCCCGACAGAGCGGGTGTGGAGCTTTCCGGGTAGGAGAAGGTTAGATTTTGTACATCCAGTAACGCCATTTCCAGTCCTCCACCATGTTCAGTATCCAAGGTATCCAGCACAGCACTCCGTACAGCCCGTAGCACAGGCACGCAAAAGGGGTTGTGTCATTCATATGCCACAGCGGGAAATAGAGCATTTCCAGCCCTCGACTCATGATGCCCGCCAGCACCACGATTCCGCACCCTGCCATTCCGGCCAGCAAAAGGCTGGAGCGGAAATCCCATCGATATTGATGGTACTGGGTGCGCCCTCGCAGGCCATAACCCCTGGCTTTCATGGAGTCGGCGGTGTCCACCGAGGTCTCCAGAGACCAGGTCACCAAGATGGACAGCACTCGCACCCCTTTGTGCAAACGCTGCCA
This sequence comes from uncultured Oscillospiraceae bacterium, assembly GCA_944387075.1. Classification (GTDB taxonomy): domain Bacteria; phylum Bacillota; class Clostridia; order Oscillospirales; family Oscillospiraceae; genus Enterenecus. The sequence continues at coordinate 13,773 of CALXDO010000116.1, forward strand.
TATGCTTCCATACCCCACGTCCCGGCCCACACATCGCTGGGCGGCCACTACCCGCTTGGTTTGGGCGGAGAACTGAGGTAGAAACCGCAGCACCATGGAGAGAAGAAGGGAAAGCGCAGGAAATCCCTTTCCAAAGAGGTAGATGAGCTTATCTGAGGTCATGACCTTGGTCCAGGTGGCACACCATAAAATCACAACCCCCATCATCCCCCCGGTACACGCCCCGTACATCAAAGACTCTAAGGTCACGGGGTTGCCTGTGGGCAGATAGCCTAAAATGGTCATTCCCTGATGAGAAAACATGGAATTAATGACCGCAGAGAGCACCGCTACTGTCAGGGCTAGCCCGAACACCCGCACCAATCCTCTGATTCCCCGCAGTCTCACAAGGTATCCACTTGCTGCCACTCCAGACACAGCCAAAAGCACCGGGTGCATGTAAAATACTGTGATCCCCATCACAAAAAGGTAGAACATCAAGTTCAGTCCCGGGTGACAGCGAGTAAACTCATCTTTCATCCCGGTTCAGCCCCCTTACAGATCATAGCCCAAATCACAGGTATACTTGAATTCAATCACATCTCCATCCTTCAGCGTGTACTTGCTCACTCCGTAGTTGGGCTTGCTGCCGTTGACGTAGTACATCCACCCAGAACCCGCTCCACAATCAAATTCATATAGGTTATTGATGCCCTCAATATAGTGGCTTCCAAAGCCTGGGGTATACTCATACTCCATGTGGATGCCAAATTGCTTTGTGGCCCGACACAGCACATCAAACACCGTCTCTCCCTCCTGGAAGGAGAAGGAGTGGCGGGACAAAATCACCCCATCCGCCGGCACCAGCCCTTCCTTTCCCGGCGTCAGGTCCTCCATACGGTCCAAAATGGTTTTGCACTCAATGAAGAGGCAGCAAGTTTTGGCTGTTGGGGTTGGCTTGGGCGTAGGAGCTGCTGTAGGTTTGGGCGTGGGCTTTGGGGTAGGCGCTGGGGTGGACACCACAGCAGACTCTTTCTCTTGCTCCGTACTTTGACTGGGCTGCTGGGTCTGCACCGGCTGGGTGGATTCTTCCTCCTGCGGCGCAAGACTCTGGCTGGGCAAAGCCGTCTCTTCTACCACTTGACTCGGTGGAGCCGACGCCTCTTCTGCCACCTCCCCGGCCCCACTTTGACAGGCACACAGGGAAAGCAGCAACACCACACTCAACAAGCAGAATAAACGCTTGAACTGTCTCATATTCGTTCCTCACTGTCCTGGTTCCCCCAGGTCTTTTCCTGGGGAAACCGTAATTTTGGATGTCAATTCTCTTTCTTTCGGGCTATCCACGCCATGCCGCATAGCCCCACTGTGCTGACGATCACCGCCAGCACATATTCCACCACATGTGCCCGGTCTCCCGTCTCAGGCACAGAGTTTTCCGCCTGTTCTCCGCTCTCGCTGTTGCCGGGATCGGCAGCAGGCGGGGCCGGGGTCCACTGGGTGAGATCGTAAAGGGACGGCTCCCCGGCCACAAACCGGCGGTAGGCCTCCAGGGCATAGCCGATTTGAGCACTTCCCATACCATCGGGCTCATTGCTGCTCCCAAACGTGGTAAAGCCCCTATCACGTTTGAATTGGTTCAGCTTGGTCACCAGGTTGTAGTTGCCCCGAGTAAATCCATAGTCCGGGTCCAGGGGGTCAATGCCCGCCACCGCCAAAGCTGTGAGAACTTGGGCGGTCGTACAACCGTTGTCGTCTCCCTCGTTGATGTAGCCGCAATCGGTGGTCATCTCTCCCCGCAAATAATCCAGGGCTTTTTCAAAGGCTGCGCTCACCTGCTCCTGATCCCGATAGGGGGCTAGAGACTGGAGAATCATGGCGGTAACGTCTACGCTCACGGTCTTGGAAGAAGACAGACCAAAACCGCCGTTTTCATTCTGGAAGGTGAGAATCTTCTCAATCAGAGCCTCCCGGCTACACAGGGCTTCCTGGGGCACCTCATAATCCTTGGCATCCAGTGCCAACAGAGTGAAGGCCATCATGTTGGAGGTCATACGATCCAGATTTGGGTAGTGATACAGCATTTCAATGAGGTTCGTCCCTCCCACATCCGCGGGGTCCTCCCCCATAGCCAGAAGGGTCACCACCAAGCGGAAGCAGTCGGTGGGCAGCAGCCTGCTCCCCCCTTGCACCTGCTGCACCACGCTGGCATAGTAGCAATCCAAATCACTCTGGCTCAGGCTTCCTCCCGCCCGTAGGATGGTGAACAGGCTCCACTCTGCTCCGTACTGATAGTTTCCATCCAGCTGGCTTTCCAAATAGGAGAGAGATTGGGCAATGTTATCCGTCACATATCGCTCAAAGTCCAGCTTTTCCACTGCTCCAGGCTCCGTCACCGTCACGGTAAACTGGATGGGCTGGGCCCCCATGGTGTCATCCAGCGGAGTTCCCGTCACCGTCACAGTGCCCTGCTCCAAGGCGGAGAGGACGTGGGTGGTGGTGATCTGTCCTGGCGTGCTGGTGACATAGTCTGCCACCTGTACGATTCCATCCTGGCTGTAACTCCAGGCAAACTGCTGATTGGTGGCGTTGGCAGGGGTGACCAGTAAATCCAGGTTCATGGACTCAAACTGGGGAAGGGTATACTGGGTTTTCTCCAACTCCACCTGTTCCAAGGGGTACTTGTAGGCAAAGCGGATGAAGAAGGTCTGTGTGGCTGCGGGATTGTCCACACTTGTGACGGTAAACCGGGCGGTTCCCGCCTTCTTTGGAACAATGCCGTTGTTGTAGGTATCCTGGAATTGGGCAATCTCCGGGTCATGGGACACCCAAACCACATCCTTCACGGTGGCATTGTAGGGGGCAATGTTGATCTCATACCGTCCATTGGGGTCATAGGAATGGGAGGTAACCCCCACATACTGGTTTCCCAGCCCATTCCACCCTTCGATGTAAAATACCTCTGGGTGGGTCACCGTCAGTCCGGTGACGTCAATGCGCTTGGCTGTGGCCTGGAACGTGGTGCTTACCTGGGGATTGTCCGCCACAAATACGGTAAAGGTGTGCATCGCCTGATCCTCAGCGTAAAACTCCAAGCCATTCTCATCATCCAGGGTGTAGATGTAAGAGCCGTCGGTGGAAGCAGCCTGGAGGGCCTGATTGGGGATGGGAATGTACACCCCATCCACGCAGCCCTTCACCATCAGTTGCTTGGGCGCGGTGCCGCTGAGATACACCGGCTCCTCTCCATGGAGTTCCCAGCCATCCAGATACAGCTTGAGATTAGTAACTTGGGTGGGTACCACCTTCAGCGTGAAGGCGGCCAACTCCTGTGCCTCATACCAGTCTGGATTTTTGTCGTAGACATAGGCGGGGTACTCTCCCACCGCCGGGTAAAAGACACCACCAGAGGAAATGCGGATCACCGAGGACTCCGAGTCCCCGTCCTGCTCTTTGCAGCTCCAATAAGTGCTCTGCCCCGCTTCTACTCCCTCCAGCACAAATTTTCCCTCATCCAGGGCAGACAAGGTGAGGGTTCCGGTTTCGTCCACTTGGGTTAGACGCCCGTCAGCGTGCTGGAATACCACCGTGGGTGTGGTGGGCGCCGGTCTGGCGGCGACCGTCACGGTGCAGACCTGGCTGCACGCCCCAGAGGTGACGGTGATCTGCGCTTCGCCTGCCTGACGGGCCACCACCATGCCAGTTTCGTCCACGGTGGCACAAGTTGGGTCACTGCTCTGCCAGGTCACAGGATTTGTGGAATCGCTGGGTGTCACGGTGGCGACCAGCCGCACCCCCTGACCTTCCTCCAAGTCCAAAGATGTCTGACTCAAAGCAAGGCTCTGGGTGGCAATTCCCGTCACCGTCACGGTAACCGTGGCCTTCACCGATTCGTTGGCCTGGGCGGTGATGACTGTGGTCCCTTCTCCTACGGCTCGAACACCCCCCTCTTCGGTGACCTGGGCCACATGGGTGTTTTCGCTGAACCACACCACCGCGTCGTTGGTTGCCGCAGGGGTCAGTTGAGCCGTCAACGGTTGGCTCTGTCCCACCATCAAAGTCACCTGTTCCGGCGTAACCTGGATGTCGGTGGCCGGCACCTTCTGAGCCAACAACTGGTCCACCACTGCTGCCTGTTCATTGACCTGCTCTTGGGTGGCCGCACCATCCACCGCCACCTGCAACGCCTGTTGGTAGGCATCTGGATTGGTGTCGATCTGGGGCTGGGTGAGTCGGGCCAAACCGGACACCAGCTTATCCTTGTTGATACTCAAGGTGCCCTGACCACCCCCCGATGCAGGAGGGACATACCCGGGAATGCCCTGAGTATTGTCCTGCACATAGACAAACCGGATCACCTCTCCAGCGTGCACCTCATATTTGTTTCCCACCTTGTTGCTGTTAACAAAGGGCCACCAGGCCTTCTTTCCCCAGCCCACTTCTCCCACCGATGCTCCATTGTTGGGCGTCACAGTCAAGCCACGGAGGGCACTGTATGTGACCTCCCCCTGCCCCTCATACCCTTGTTTCAGCACATCCAGCAGGATGTCCCCCTCTTCCAAGGGCACCTGGGTGGGCGTGAGAAAATACTCCGTCTTTCCACTCTCGTCCATGTACTCCATGGTCACGGTCACCATTTGCGCTCCCGCTGGGACAACTGCTTGAGCGATTGCCGGGGCAACCAGTGTAAACACCATGGTCAGGGCCAACAGAGTGCTGAGGATCTCCCATCCCCATCTTCGTTTTACTGCCTTCATCGTTTCAAATCCTTTCCATGAAAATCCATCAAAAAACGGCTGCAACCAGTGGTTGCAGCCGTTTTAGACAACACAAAAACAAGGCTCGTTGATCGCCTTCAACGTTCCTTCGTTCCACCATATGCAGGTCTTCTGGCTCTGGTCTCATCGCCCTTGCAGCCTTCCCAAGGGCATGGCCCTCAGTGGCATATTTGCAAACGCTCCTCCATTACAGCGGCGGCTCCGCACAGGATTTACACCTGTTTCCCTTTTCAATCTGCCCGAACACAGATCACACATGGCGTTTCTTCAATTGCCCCTATTATACATGGTTGCGGGAGAAACGGAAAGGGGAATTTTATGGGATGTGGATTTATGGTGATTTTATCCCTGTGTTCTTCCGTTTCACCCTGTCAACTGTTCTTTTTCCACATAAAATATTTTTCCATGACAAAATGCTTTTTTCTGGTGTGAAATTCCGTTATACTAATTAGGATACGAAATGAACCATCTCCCCAATAGAAAGAAGGTCTCTCCATGCCGCCTTACTTGGCCGACTATCATACCCACACCTATATTTCCGGCGACTCCCATTCCACCTTACTGGAAAACATCACCCAGGCACACCGCATTGGACTGTCTGAGCTTTGCATGTCCGAGCACTGGAATCTGCTCAACCAGAAGGGAGAGCGTCTCCCCACCCACTATGATTTCGCCCCCGTCCTCCAACAATGGGAAGAGTTAAAGAATACGTGGGCCGGGCGCATTGATGTACGAATTGGCATTGAACTGGGAAACAGCACAGTGGACACCGACGCTGTAGAGAAATGCCTAACGCTGCCGGAACTGGATTTCGTCATTGGCTCTCTCCATTCTACCAGCCTTTCCCTGGGTGGCGTCGGTATTTTCACCTACGCCAAGTCCTGCACGGACCCCACTCTGGCACAGCGCGTTTTGGAAGATTACATCCAACAGATGGAGGAGTTGGCACAGGCCGGAACCTTTGACGTGCTTGGCCACATCATCTACCCCCTGCGCTACTTCCCCGCAGAATTTCATCTTTCCCTGGACCCCTGGCAGGACCGTCTGGACAGCATTTTGAGACAAGTCATTGAAGGCGGAAAAGGGATGGAGTTCAACACCACCCAAGGTTCCACCATCCGTGCATGGATTCCTCTGCTCACTCGGTACCGGGCTTTGGGCGGAGAAATCATCACCTTAGGCTCCGACGCTCACCGTCCTGCGTGCATTGGGGCAGGTTTTGACCAAGCTGTGGAGCTGTTGCAGACTCTGGGCTATCGTTGGGTATGCACCTACCGCCAGAGAACCCCACAATTTCATTCCATTGTTTGACACTTTTATCGAAAAAGGAGAAAGATTATGGATTTACAAGAAATTATGTCCCAAAGTAAATTTGCCATCTTGGGAGATACCCTCAACCCGGACAAGTACGCCTACCAAATCAAAGAAGCCATGCTGGAGCATGGCTATACCGTGTACGCGGTGGGCAAGGAACTGGCCTCCCTCAACGACATCAAGGGGGACATCGATGTCATTGACCTGTGCATCCATCCTGCCAAGGGGCGGAAGCTGTTGGAGGAATGTCGGAAGCCCTTCCGCTGTGTGGTCATCCAGCCCGGAGCCTCAAACGAGGCTCTGCTGGCCTACTTGCAGGAAAACCACATTCCCTATCTGGATGGCTGTCTTTTGGTTGGCCTTCGGCTGTACGCGAAATAACCCACAACGCCCTGGCTTTGCGATTCCAGCCAGGGCGTTGTTTCTTTCTTATCCATCCATCAGCGGGATGATCTGATCTTGGGGCAGCTCCACCCAAATACTCTGGGTGTCGTTTTTCTCTTCCCACACTCCACGGGGCAACTCCACATGGAGAATTCCGCATGGAGTTGCCACATCCACGTTCACAGAAAATATCCCCACCTCAATGTGAGTACCATTCCCGCACAGACGCCCCTGACCGGGGCCGGATACCAGGCGGACGTGGTGGGGATGTATGGCCACACGGGACGTACCTGGTGGGATCTCCACGGGTATGCCCCAGGCTGTGGCATACCACGTTCCATCCGTCCCATGCTCCACCGGGGAGATATTGGGACAGCCCAGAAGCCGAGCCGCCGACAGCGTACGGGGGCGGGCGAAAAACTCCGCGGTGTCCTGCATGGGCTGGGACACTCCATCATGCACTACGCATACCCGGTGACACAGCCGTCTCACTTCGTCCTGGCTGTGAGTCACCATCAGGCAGGGGCCGGAAAACTGGGCCAAAAACCGGGACAGTTCTCCCTGAATCTCCCCTCTCAGGTGGGTGTCCAAAGCAGAAAATGGCTCATCCAGCAGCAACACCTGGGGCTTTGCTGCCAAAATCCGGGCCAGAGCCACTCGCTGCTGCTGTCCACCGGACAGTTGGCCAGGTCGTTTCTTGCGGTGAGGTTCCAAATGAAACCGCCGCAGCAGCTCCTCTACCTCCTCCCGGTTTCGGGTGGCCACAGCAATGTTTTGCTCCACCGTATAGTGGGGAAAGAGGGCGTACTGTTGAAAGAGATACCCCACGTTCCGCTGCTGGGGCGGAAGATGGATTCCAGCCCTGTGGTCAAAGAGCACCCGCCCGTCCAGTTCAATCCGCCCCTCATCCGGGGTGAGCAGGCCGGCAATACACTGCAAGGTCACCGTTTTCCCGCTTCCTGACGCACCCAGCAGGCCAGTGACCTCCCCCAGCTCCCCCGTAAAGGAGACTTGGAGGGTGAATTTGCCCAGGCGTTTTTTGATGTCCACCGTCAAGGCCATATTCCTCACCGTTCCTTTCGCTCCAGCAGGTTGATGGCCAGAAGCACCACCGCGGAAATGGCCAGGTTTACCAAGACCCACCGCAGTGCCATGGCATCGTTTCCCGTGCGCCAAAACTGGTAGACTGTGGTGGAGATGGTGGCCGTCTTTCCCGGTGTATACCCTGCGATCATAGAGGTAGCCCCATACTCGCCCAGAGCACGGGCAAAGGCCAGCACCGTTCCCGCCACAATTCCCTGTCGGCAACAGGGCAATTGAATGTGCCAAAAAATCCACCGGTTGCTCCGTCCCAGCACTTGGGCGGCATAGGTCAGGGTTTTGTTATAACTCTCAAAGGCTCCCCGGGCGGTGCGGTACATCAGGGGAAACGCCACCGCCGCCGAGGAGAATACCGCCGCATACCACACCATGGTCAGGCGTACATCCAGCCACCGCTCCACAAAGCCTCCCACCCAACCGTTTGGGCCTAAGATGCACAGCAGCAGATAGCCCACCACCGTAGGAGGCAGCACCAAAGGCAGCGTGAGCACCACATCCAGAACCCCCTTGATCAGGGGCGAACACCTGGAAATCACCTGCGCCGCCCACAGCCCCACAAAGAAAATGAGCGCTGTGGACAAAGCTGCAATGCGCAGGGAATTGAGCAGCGGATAGAAGTCCATACTCTCCCGTCCTCCCCCGTCACTGGACCAGAGTGAATCCCACATCCTTCCAGACAGAAATGGCCTCTGGATCGGTGTGCAAATAGGTGAGAAAATCCTGGGCCGTCTCATAGCTTTCCTCCTGTCCACACTTCATCACAGCGGCAGGATAGATGACCTGCTGGCACATATCCGGGGTTGCCGCATCCACCACTGTCAGTCCGTAGGTGCTGGCATCGGTGGCATACACCATTCCGGCGTCCACCACCCCCTCCTGCACCTGGCGGGCTACCTCAGAGACATTGGTGGCATAGGTGATCCTCCCCTGCTCCTCCAACTGGTTCAAGGAGTACCCCAAATACTCCAGAATTTCCAGAGAGTACGCCCCCACCGGTACGTCCTCATTGCCAATACACATCAAATAGTCGCTTGTTGCAAGATCTGTAAAGGAATTAATCTTGCCAGGATTCTCCGGGGGAACTGCCAACACCACTTGGTTTTCCAGCAGATCAATCCGGGTCTCAGAGTAGACAAAGTCCAGCCCTTTGGTGTTCTCACCGGTGGTGTCCTTCGCATCCAACTGGTTCATCTGCTTTTGGGCCGCAGAGAGGAACAGGTCACACACCGCCCCCTGCTCAATCTGGGTTTTCAGAGTTCCGGAGGAGTCAAAGGTGAAGGTGAACTTCACATTCTTATGTTCTGTCTGGTAACACTCAGCAATCTGGGTCAAAGCAGATTCCAGAGACGCGGCGGCAAATACCACCACCTCAGTCTGGTCCGCAGATGGGGCAGCCGAGGTACACCCCCACAGGGATAGCAGCATAGCGCTTGTTAGTCCAAGGGATAGCAGTCGTTTCATGTTCGTGTTCCTCCTATCGGGCACAGTTTCCACTCTGCCCCGTCAAAATGTCCAGGCCATGGGCCAGAGGCGGCAGGATGTACTCCAGGCACTCCCGTACCGCCTTGGGACTGCCCGGAAGATTGACCATCAATGTCTGTGCGCGGATGCCGGCGGCAGCACGGCTGAGCATGGCTTTGGGGGTAATTTGCAGCGAGTGATAGCGCATGGCCTCCGCAATCCCCGGAGCGGGACGCTGGATGGCCTGGGCCGTAGCCTCTGGGGTCAGGTCCCGGGGAGAAAACCCGGTTCCACCTGTGGTGAGAATGAGGTCGACTCGGTTCTCGTCGCACAGCTGGCACAGAGTGGTGTGCAGCGGCTCTATCCCATCGGGGAGCAACTGGGTGTACACCACCTGGTGCCCTGCCTGCTCCACCATCTGGGCAATCAGCGGGCCGCTTAGATCCTCCCGTGTTCCAGCGTATCCGGCATCACTTAGCGTGATCACAGCAACTCTCATGTTCTCACTCCTCCCAAAGGGTCAATTCGTCCCCCACAGAGATGGTTCCCCCATGGAGCACCCGGGTGAACACACCCTCCCGGGGCATGATGCAGTCCCCCATCACCTTGTAAATCTCACAGTGGGCGTGGCACTCCTTGCCCACTTGGGTCAGCTCCAGCACCACATCGCCGCATCGGAATTTGGTGCCGATGGGCAGGGCTTTGAAGTCATATCCCTCCACCACCAGATTTTCTCCAAAGGCCCCATGGTCCACCACAGCCCCCCGGGCGCGAAACTCCTCCACCAGATCGTGGGAGAGCAGAGACACCTGGCGGTGCCACTTCCCGGCATGAGCATCCCCCTGGATGCCCCAGCCCTCCACAAAGGTGGCGGTGGTCACATTCTTCTTCTGTGTTCCCTTCTCCTCGCTGATACACACGGCCAAGACTTTCCCCATGGTGTCATCCTCCTATTTGGTGCATGTTGTTTGCTTCGTCTCCCACTTGAGCCGCGGTGGAAAAATGGTGGGAGGCGGGCTTTTGGTATATGGCCTGCTCCATGATGCGGCGCAGCGTCTCTGGGGAACTTCCCGCCTCCAGACACGGCTTGAGGGCGACCCCCGTGTCATATTGCAGGCAGGTTTTCAAATACCCCCCCGCCGTCAGCCGCACTCGGTTGCATTGGTGGCAAAACTGGTGGCTCACTGCACTGATAAAGCCTATCCTCCCGACAAAGCCCGAAAAGGTGAAATACTCACTGGGCCCCACTCCTAGGGGGCGGGCACAGGACCCCGGTGGGCCGAAGGACCCCGTCAACTGCTCCATCACCTGGTGCTGGGAGAGTCCGACGCTTTCCCGTCCCAGCCCAATGGGCATCATCTCAATAAACCGTACCGAGACGTCTTGATCTCTGGCCAGCGAGGCCAACGGGACAATTTGGTCACAATTATAATGAGCAGGCACACAGTTGACCTTCACCGTCAGCCCCGGCATCTGCAACGCTGCGGTTAACCCTTCCCGCGCTTGAGACAGCAGTTCCCGCCGAGTAATGGCGGCAAACTGCTGAGGATTTAGGGTATCCAGACTGATGTTCACCCCGTCCAATCCGGCCCTACGCAGCTGGGGCAGCTGTTGGGCCAGGAGCACACCATTGGTGGTAAGCGTCACCGTCTCAATTTGCTCTATTCCCTTCACCATCTCCACCAGACGGTACAGTTGAGGTCGTACCAGAGGCTCTCCCCCGGTGAGCCGGACGTGGCGCACGCCCAAAGAAGCCGCCGCCTCTACCACCTGGGTGATCTGCTCATAGGTGAGGATGTCCTCGTGGGGCATCCACGCCACCCCCTCCTCCGGCATACAGTACACACAGCGCAGATTGCACCGGTCGGTCACCGAAATGCGCAGATAGCAGATGTTTCGTCCCTGTTGGTCCCTCATGTGGCACACTCCTTCTTCCAATATTGCACCACAAATTCCGCTACCGCCTCCGGGTCATCCAGAGGCAAGGTTGGAACATGGGGCAGGCGTAGCGTGGTGTCGGTCACCAGGGCCAACAGAGTTTGGGGATCACACACAGGCTGGTTGGAATTTCCCTCCCGCACCACCTCCAGCTTGGGCCAAGTGGAGTGCTTCTGTCCCTCCAGCAAGATCAGGTCTGCCTGAGGAAAGAGAGCCATAAGGTGGTGCAAATCCGACTTTCCCTGCCAAATCACTTTGCTGGTCTCCCCGTCGTAAATGGCGGCCCCAGCGGCGCCAGCGGCCAGATACCGCCCGGTGTCCGTGTCTGGCGGGTCCGGCTGGAACGTATGCCCGTCATGCTTAATCACCGCCACCTGCACCCCTACCCGTTGGAAATGGGGGAGCATAGCAGTGATCAGGGTGGTCTTGCCTGAATTTTTCACGCCGGAAACGGCCACCACCACCGGCTTATTGCCCACGCTCATACACCCCAGACTTACCGCCCTCTTTATGAACCAAGTGGATGTCCCCCAACTCCATTCCCTTGTCCATGGCCTTGCACATATCATAAATGGTGAGCAGTGCCACACTGACTCCGGTGAGAGCCTCCATCTCCACCCCTGTCTTTCCCGTGAGTTTGGCGGTACACCGAGCCTTCACCGCACAGTCTTGGGGCATGAGTTCAAAATCCACACTCACATGGCTCAGGGCCAGGGGGTGGCAGAGGGGAATGAGATCGCTGGTGCGCTTGGCTGCCAGAATCCCCGCTACTCGGGCCACGCCCAGCACGTCACCTTTGGCGGCGGTTCCACCGGAAATGGCATCCAACACCACGGGCGAGAGGTGGATGGTACCCTCTGCCACCGCTGTGCGCTGGGTGGGTACTTTCTCTGAGACATCCACCATAATGGCGTTGCCGTCGCAGTCAAAATGATTGAATTTGGGTTCCATATGAACTACCTCCCGGAAAACAAATAGATGGTACAAATATCCCCGGATTTCAGGGGCGGACTTTCCGCAGGCACCTCCACCAGACAGTTGCATCCCACCAAGGGCCGCAAAACACCGGAGGAATGCCCCTGGGGCAGGGTCACATGCCCGTTGGTATAGGTGCCGCGCAGAAACCGGCGCATGCCACTCCCCTGTTCCACCGCTGTGTCCAGGCAGGCCTGGCGCATCACCATCTCCAACTGCGGCTCTGGGCACAAGGCATGGAGCATGGGTCTGGCCAGCAGATCAAAAGTGGCGGCGGCAGCAAAGGGATTCCCAGACAGGGAGAGAACCGGTTTTCCACCCAGCAAAGAGTACATAGCCGGTGTCCCAGGCTTGATCTGAACCCGCCAAAATATCGGCTGCGCTCCCGCCAAGGGAAGGGCCTGATGAAACACATCCCGCTCCCCCACCGACACGCCTCCGGTGGAAATCAGGCAGTCGTGTCCGTCCAGCAACCGCTTGATGCAACTGGCAACCACTCCGGGATCGTCACCCGTTACGTAGCAGGACACCTCCTCCATCCCCAGTTCGTTCAGGCGAGCCCCTAGCAAATAGGAATTGGCCGTGTAGATTTTCCCTGGGGGCAGCGGGTGGATCGTTGGTTCTACCACTTCATCCCCCGTCACCAGCAGAGCCACCCGGGGCCGACGGTACACCCATATCCGGCAACACCCGGCGCTGGCCAGCACTCCTACCCCAGCGGCATCCAGCCTGGTTCCAGCAGCCAGAAGGATGTCTCCCTTCCAGTAATCCTCCCCCGCATGGACATAGTTTTGACCTCCGGCCACCGGGGTATAGACCTGCACGGTGGGGCAACCCAGGTCGGTGTCCTCTTGGCGCACCACGCAGTCGCATCCCGGAGGCAGCGGAGCCCCGGTCATGATCCGGGTGGCAGTGCCTAATGTCACAGTCTGGGTGGGTATCTCACCGGCACACACCCGCTCCAGCACCCGCAGAGAGACCGGAGTGTCCCAACTGGCCCCTTGAATATCTTGACTGCGCAAGGCATATCCGTCCAGCGGAGAGCGGTCAAAGGGAGGCTGGTCTATGGTGGCACAGACATCCCGGGCCAGAGTCCGCCCCAGAGCCTGATCCAAGTCCACCATCTCCTCCCCTAAGAGCGCCTAACAAAAGCCAGACAAGCTACGGATGATGAGATATAATGCTAGTGGAGGTGAAAGGTATGCCAAAGAAGCTAGTAAGTGATGAACTGTGGTCAATCGTGGAACCCCTTCTTCC
>CALXDO010000117.1 GCA_944387075.1 uncultured Oscillospiraceae bacterium
CACTAGCATTATATCTCATCATCCGTAGCTTGTCTGGCTTTTGTTAGGCGCTCTAAGTGGAACATGAGGAAATTTGCATGGATTCTGGCCCCTGTGGGGGACGGAATCCTGGAAAACCCAAGGCCCTCCGGCGGTTTTGCCGGAGGGCCTTGGGCGTTTACTCATGTTTCGGCCACACCAGGGAATAGTAGTCCCGCTCGATGACCAATTTGGCGTAGATATATTTGGCATTGACCAATCGGTTGACCTTACCGACGTAGTCCCCATCCACCGTGACCCCGTCCCGGGGGGTAAAGGTCTTGGTGGAGGCCTCGTAGGTTCCGGCAGCGGTAATCCAGCTGCTGCCATAGCCCTTGTTGGCAAACACCACCAGGGGCATGTTGCTGGAGTATTGGTCGGCCTGATAGTTGGTGGCGAAGATGTCCCGCCCCGAGTAGAGCCGGGAGTCGTACTCCAGGCCAAAGAGATTGGACAGGGTGGGCACGATGTCAATGGAGGAACAGGGGGTGTCCACCACCACCGGCTCGTCCATGCACCCGCTCCACAGGATGAAGGTGTTGCGGTAGCGGGAGGTGTCCTGCTCCGAGTCGTTGGTTCCCGCCAGCTCGTTGTAGTAGTCCTTGTCCCCCTCCACCAGGGCGTAGGGGTAGTGGTCGGAGGTGAGGGCAATTACTGTATCGTCGGCAATCCCCGCCGCCTCCAGCTGTTTCACCAGATACTCCATGGCGTACTCCAACTCCAGGTTACAGGCCAGGTAGGCCTGCACCGGCTCCGAGGCGTTGGGGTAGAGCTTTTGGATGGTCTCCTGGTTTTTGCGGGACATGGCGTTGCCCGCCCAGTCATAGTTGCAGTGCCCGCTCACCGTCATGTAGTAGGTGTGGAAGGGGGTGCCGTTTTTCACATAGTCCTGGATGTACCCATCCACCGTGGCCTCCATCATCTCCAAATCGGAACAGGGCCACAGGTTGCTTTTCAGCTCCAGGCCATTGCCAATCCCGTGGTATTCATACCCCAGGTTTGGGTGGGTCTCGTTGCGCCCGTAGTAGGTGTAGGTGTTGTCGTGGTAGGCCAGGGTGCGATACCCCAGCTTGGAAAACTGCCAGCCCAGGGCAATGGGCATCTCGTCCTTGGCACTGGCCCGGAAGGACAACTCGCTCCCTCCCACCCAGGTGGGAATGAGTCCGGTCATCACCGCAAACTCGCCGCCGGTGGTGGACTGGGTCCAATCGGGCTGATAGTAGTTTTCAAACACAAAGCCCTTATGGGACAGCCGGTACAGCGTTGGGGTCAGGTTCTCGTCGATGACGTAGGGGCAAAAGGCCTCGGCGGTAATCAAAATGAGGTTTTTCCCCTGGAAATAGCCGGTGTATTCGTTTTGATTGGTAGGGTGTTTGGCGGCGAAATACTGGTGCATAGCCCGAATGGTCTCGTCGCTTTCCCCCGCCGCCAGGCCCTCAAAGTCAATGTCCAGCACGTTGTCCCCCGTGGGTCCGGCCGCTGAGCCGCTGGGCGTGGCATTGGGGCTTGGGGTCAGTTCCGGCTCTTCGGGCAGCAGCGCCTCCAAAGGCACTTGGGGCATGCCCGTGACGGCGTAACTCAGTTCCAGGCGCAGGGTGGTGACCAGTCCGAAGTGGGGAATGGCGGAATTGACGGAGAAGTCATAGGTGTAGAAGTTTTTCTCCTCACTGGTACGGGACAGGAACGCGCCGCCCAGCTGGAGTACCACCATCAGTACCGCCAGCATCCCCCGCACTTTGCCCCGCTGCCCCTGTTCCTGGAAGATCACCGGACACCGCCACAGGTACACCGCCAAAGGCACCAGGGAGAGCAGCAAGAAGGGAATCCGGGCCAGCACCACCTCTGCCATGGTGCCGCCGAAATCCCCCACCACCTGGCCGGCCATGCCCTGCATGTAGCCAAAGCCGAAATAGATTTTGAAAAAGCTCTTGCAGCAGTATTCCGCACAGGTGAACACCGTCCACGCCCCTACCAGCACCCCGCCCAAAATCCGGGCCGTCTTGCGGTGGGGGATGAGGTCCAGCAGCAGAAAGACCGCCAGCCCCGCCGCCAGAGCAAAGAGGACGATGCGCAGCAGCCCGAGGGAGAAGAAATGGACGTCCCGGTCAAACAGGCGGAGCAATCCCTCCTGATAGAGCAGCATGAGGGGGAACGCCGCCGAGGCCAGAGGCGTGGCGGAGCTGCGTTTGCCCGAACCCAGCTGGACCCGCCTTCTCCCTCTGCGTTTGGCAAATCCCCCCGTATACCGGGGAATGGATCGTTTGGGTATGACCATGTCCCATCCCTCATTTCCTGTGTGTTCGTCACCTTTACTTTACCACTCCACCCAATCTTTTTCAATCTTTGGAAATTCTTTTGCATCCCCCTCCCGTTCTCCTCTGGAAATCATTGCATTTTCCCCCCGCCTGTGCTACCATATCTGACACAAAAGGAGCATGGATGGTCATGAAACAAGTGTTACAATGGCTCAAAGGTAAGACGGTGCTGTGTGTGGCCTGGGTGCTGGCCCTGGTCACCGCCGTGATGATCCCCCCCGATGCCGCCTATCTGGATTATGTGGATCTGCACACCTTGGGGATGCTCTTTTCCCTGATGGCGGTGATGGCGGGGCTCCAGCGGCAAGGGCTGTTCTTCCGCCTGGGCCGGGCCATGCTGGGCCGCACTCAGACCACTCGGCAGCTGGAAGGGGTGCTCATCCTCCTGCCCTTCTTTGTGAGCATGGCGGTGACCAACGACGTGGCCCTGATCACCTTTGTCCCCTTTGCCCTGGAGGTGCTGGCCCTGGCGGGAGAGACCCAGCGGGTCATCCCGGTGGTGGTGATGCAGACCATCGCCGCCAACCTGGGCAGCATGGCCACCCCCATCGGCAACCCCCAAAACCTCTACCTCTATTCCCGGTATCAGATGGATATGGTTTCCTTTCTCGCCACCGTTCTCCCCTATGCTCTGGCCTGTCTGGTGCTGCTGGTGGTGTTTTTGCTGGTACGGCCCAGCCAGTCCCTGGCCGTGCCCTTCCTATCCGGGGAAATTCCCACCCTGTCCGGGGCGCGGGTGGCAGCCTACGGCGTGCTCTTCGCTTTGTGCCTGGGGGGCGTAGCCCAGGCGGTGCCCCTGTATGTGCTGTGCCCTCTGGTGCTTGTGGTGATGCTGGTGGCAGACCGGAAGGTGCTGCTCCAGGTGGACTATGCCTTGCTTGCCACTTTTGTGGGCTTCTTCCTCTTCGTGGGCAACCTGGGGCGCATTCCCGCCTTGACCGCCCTGTTCCAGTCCCTCATCCAGGGGCAGGAGGTGCTGTGCGGCGTGGTGGCCAGCCAGATCATCTCCAACGTTCCCGCCGCCCTGCTCCTCTCCGGCTTTACGGAAAACGGCACGGGCCTGCTGCTGGGGGTCAATCTGGGCGGCCTGGGCACCCTCATCGCCTCCATGGCCAGCCTCATCTCCTATAAGTACATCGCCCGGGCCTTTCCCCAGAAAAAAGGGGCCTATTTAGCCCAGTTTACCGGGCTGAATGTGGTGTTTTTGGTGGTGCTGCTGGCCCTTTGGCTGGTCATTTCCTGACCCGCTTCCGCCCTCCACGTTCCATCTGGGTATGGCGTCCCCTATTGGGGGACGTCATACACCGTGCGGACAATATCATAGTGCGACGACTGCCTCTTGTACTGATCCGGGGGCAGTCCTTTTTCTGCTCGAAACACCTTGCCAAAGTAGTTGTTGTTGCTGTATCCCACCCGGTGGGCAATTTCCTCCATGGTGCAATCCTGGCTGGTCAGCAGCAGCGCGCAGGCTTTGGCAATGCGCACCTCGCGGATGTACTTCCCTGGCGTGGTGCCGAATTTCCGGTGAAATTCCTTGCACAAATAGTACTTGGACAGCCCCACATGCTCTGCAATCCGATCCAGGTTTAGGCTCTCCTGGGCATAGTGCTGATCCATGTAGGCTTTGGCCGCATCCACCTTGGACAGCTCCTCCCTCGCCCCTGCCAGAGCACAGGCCATCAGTTCCATCCAAAGCCCATAGGCCAGGCGGGAATTTTCATACAGGGTGACCATGCCGTTTTCCACCGCGTCCCGATATACGGTTTCCATCTGTTGAGCCAGCGGAGTATCCAAGCCCACCGACACCACCGGGCCCGTGTGGCCGTAAATCTTGCGCAGCATCGGCAGGCATTCCTTGCTGAACTCAAAGTAAAAGAATTCCCAGCAGGAGGCGTGCTGGGGCAAAAAATAGCGGCTCTCTCCGGGGATGTCCACCAGAAAGGCCTCCCCGGGGCGGACGGGAAACAACATTTCATCCACTTCCACCGCCCCTTCTCCCTCCAGGCAGAACTGAATCAGGCAGTGCTCATCCCGCCTGGCACGGTTGTCCCAGCTATAGCTGTGGGTTTCCACCCGCTGCAATCCCACCCCCCGCAAGGTGAGCAGGGGCAGGTCTGAGTGGAAGCGAAACCCGATGGATTTGTGTTCCAGTGGATTCATAGCCTTCCCTCCTATATCTTTGCGTACTCTCATTGTGACACACTCCAGGATGCCATGTCAATATTTTACCATCATAGCCACACTCTTACCATTTACCCGGCAGGAAAGATCGTTATATAATGTATTTTCAGAAAGAGGTGGAGCAACTATGATTTTCTTTGATGCACAAGAAAATACATTTTACCTGGATAATGGCCGTATCACCTATTGTTTTGGATTGGCAAAGGAGGGCTATCTGGAATGCCGGTATTTTGGCCGGCACATCCGCCGCTGCAACGGCAGCGCCCGCCCTTGGTATTTCGACCGTGGGTTCTGCTCCAATCCGGACCCCCAGGACAAGCGTTTTTCCCTGGACACCCTGCCCCAGGAATACCCCGACATGAACCAGGGGGATTTTCGCTCCCCCGCCTATGTGATGCAGACCCCTGACGGCAGACGGGTGACCCGCTTTTTGTTCCAAGGGTATGAGATTTTGCAGGGCAAACCCTCTCTGCCCGGCTTGCCTGCCACCTATGTGGAGCATCTCCAGGAGGCCCAAACCCTGGTGGTTCGCCTGGCCGACGCCCACACCGGGGCACAAATTTGGCTGTACTACACCATTTTTCGGGAATACGATGCCATTTGCCGCCATGTGGAGGTGGTAAACGGCTCCACCGATGCCCTGTGGCTGGAGCGGCTAATGGCCATGAGCATGGATTTCCCCGGCGGGGACTACGATTTGCTCACCCTGTCCGGCTCTCACCTGATGGAAAAAGTCGTCCACCGCCGCCCGGTCACCGCAGACGCTGTGGTGTTGGACAGCTGTCGGGGGGCCAGCAGTCCCCAGCAAACCCCCTGCGTGGTGCTGACGGAACCTCAAACCGACGAAAGCCGTGGCCAGGCCTGGGGATTCAACTTTGTGTACAGCGGGGACTTCCAGGCCGTGGTGCAGGCGGGTCAATATGGCTCTGTGCGGGTTCAAATGGGACTGAATCCCCTGACCTTTGGCTGGAACCTGGAGCCGGGGCAGCGTTTTGTCAGCCCTGAGTGTGTGTTGGTCTACTCCCACACCGGACTCAATGGCATGTCTCACACCTTCCATCGACTGTACGCCCAGCGGCTGTTCCGGGGCCCCTGGCGGGACCGGGTGCGTCCCATCTTGCTCAACAGCTGGGAGGCCTTTACCTTCTCCATCGACGAGGAGAAGTGCCTCTCCCTGGCCAAGCAGGCCTCGGAACTGGGCATTGAACTGTTTGTGCTGGACGACGGCTGGTTCAAAAACCGGGTGGACGACCGCCGCGCCCTGGGGGACTGGGTGACAGACCGCACCAAATTCCCCCACGGGCTGGGCCGTCTGGCTCAGGCCGTACGGGATGCAGGGGTGGACTTTGGCATCTGGTTTGAGCCGGAGATGGTGAGCTATGACAGCGATCTGTACCGCAGCCATCCGGACTGGATCATCCGCAGCCCAGACTATGCGCCCATTCTCAGCCGGTCCCAGCTGGTGCTGGATTTGTCCAACCCCGCCGTGCAGGACTACCTGGTGGAAGCGGTGTCGGCGGTGCTGGAGGAGACAAAGGCCAGCTATGTCAAGTGGGATATGAACCGCCACATCACCGACCTGGGCTCCTCCTGGCTGCCCGCCCGGCAGCAGCGGGAGCTGTCCCACCGGTATATGCTGGGGCTGTACCAGGTGCTGGAGCGTTTGAACCAGTGTTTCCCCCAGGTGCTGTTTGAGGGCTGTTCCAGCGGCGGCGGGCGTTTTGATGCCGGGATGCTCTACTACATGCCCCAGACCTGGGCCAGCGACAACACCGACGCGGTGTGCCGGCTCCAGATTCAGTCCGGCACCAGTCTGCTCTTCCCCCCCGTCACCATGGGCAGCCATGTGTCCGCCGTGCCCAACCACCAGACCGGGCGCATCACCCCCCTGGAAACCCGTTTTGCCGTTGCTCTGGGGGGCAATTTGGGCTACGAAATGGACATCCGCACCCTGACCCCGGAGGAGCGGGAGGAGGTCCGGCGGCAAATCCGCACCTACAAAGCCCTGCGGGAGACCGTGCAGCACGGAACCTTCTACCGGCTCCTCGATCCACAGCAGCACAACGACGCCGCGTGGAATTTCGTCTCCCAGGATGGCAACACCGTGGTGTGCTGCCAGTATCGCGTCCTGGCCGACCCCTTACGGCGCACCACCGTCGTGCGCCTGCAAGGTCTGGACCCGGAGGCCACCTACCGCAGGCAGGAGGACGGGGTGTGCTTCGGCGGGGATGAGCTGATGTACGCCGGTCTCGGCGACCGCCCTGTGCGGCAGGACTTTGTCAGCGTGATCTCCGTGTTTGAGAAGGTGGAGCCGTAACCTGGCCCCGTCATCCCTGCCTGATCTGACGGCGGTATTCCCGGGGCGAGACCCGCTTGTGTTCCCGGAATTTACGGATGAAGTAGCTTTGGTTGTCAAAGCCCACCTCCATGGCGATTTGGGCAATGGGAGTATCCTGCTGGGCCAACATCTGTGCCGCCCGCTGGATGCGGTAACTGTTCAAAAAGGCAATGGGGGACATGCCGGTGGCCTTGTGGAAAAAATGACAGAAGTACGGGGCACTCAGATAGGCCTGTTGGGCCAGCTCCTGCAGCGTCAGCGGCTGGGCGTAGTTGTCCTTCATGTAGCGAATCACCCGCTTGAGCTTGGTCCAGGTCTCTTCCTTGCGGGTGGCCATGTCAGTGAGGGCGTCGGCCTGATACAGCAGTTCCAACACCTGCAAGATTAGAATTTTGATGTGCAGGGTATAGCAGGCAGGCTTGGTATGGTAGCACTGGATCAGTTCCCGCAGGCACGCGCCGATCTTCTTCTGTGTGGCCTGGGGCAAGTCTCTGGACAGGGTGGGAAAGGCCAGCATGCGGTTGGTGATGGGACGGATGAACTGATGTTCACAGGTATCGTACCGTTCAAAGTCCAAAAAATCCCCACAAAAGACAATGGCGTGGTGCAAAGATGCCCCCACCGACCGGATTTCATGCAGCTCTTCCACGTTGATAAAGCAGAACTCCCCCGCCTTTAGGGTATAGGGTTTCCCGTGTATCCGCAGGTCCAACACGCCGTTTTCTGCATAAATCCACTCCAGTTCCTCATGCCAGTGGGAAGCTACACTGTAAAAGCCGTCCTTATCGTGGTGGGAATAGACGTGAAGGGGATACGATGTGGTGCCGTGGGTGCGGTTTTCCCGAAGATCGATGGGCATGGATGGCCCCCCTCTCATAATCTAAATATTGTGTTATTTTTGGGCAATATTGTGAAAGAATTATAAATTCTCTTATATTATACTATATTCACAAAAAACATCAAGAGAGTGGGATGAAATGGAACAGAACTGGTGGAAAAACAGCGTGGTATATCAGATTTACCCCCGAAGCTTCTGCGACAGCAATGGAGACGGCGTGGGGGATCTCAACGGAATCCGGTCAAAATTGTGGTATTTGGAGCGGCTGGGCGTGGATGTGATCTGGCTGTGTCCGGTGTACTGCTCTCCCAATGCCGACAACGGATACGACATCTCCGATTATTACAACATTCAGCCGGAGTACGGTACCATGGAGGACATGAAGCAGCTGCTGGCGGAGTGTCGGTCCCGGGGCATTCGCATCATCATGGACTTGGTGGTCAACCACACCTCAGACGAGCATGCGTGGTTCCAACAGGCCCGCAGCAGCAAATCCAATCCCTACCGGGACTTTTACATCTGGCGGCCCGGCCGGGACGGCGGCCCTCCCAATGATCTGCAGTCCAACTTCGGCGGCAGTGCTTGGGAGTACGACCCCGAGACCCAGGAGTACTACCTGCATTTTTACGGCAAAAAACAGCCGGACCTCAACTGGAGCAATCCCGCCCTGCGCCAGGAAATCTGGAAGATGATGAATTACTGGATTGACCTGGGCATCGGCGGATTCCGCATGGACGTCATCGACCTCATTGGCAAGGAGCCGGACCGGGGCATCCGGGAAAACGGGCCCCATCTGCACGAGTACTTGCAGGAGATGAACCGGGAGACCTTTGGGCGCAAGAACCTACTGACGGTGGGCGAGTGCTGGGGCGCTACCCCGGAGATTGGCCGGCTCTATTCTGACCCGGACCGCCATGAATTGAGCATGATCTTTCAGTTTGAGCAGATCCAGCTGGACAAGCAACCCAATGGACACCGCTGGGATTTGAAGCCTCTGGAGCTGCCCGAGCTGAAGGCGGTATTCAACAAGTGGCAGGTCGAGCTGGACGGCCACGGCTGGAACAGCCTGTTCTGGAGCAACCATGACCTGCCCCGCATTGTCTCCCGCTGGGGCAACGACGGGGCCTACCGGGAGGCATCGGCCAAAATGCTGGCCACCGTGCTCCACGGCATGAAGGGCACCCCCTACATCTACCAGGGGGAAGAGCTGGGCATGACCAATATGCCCTTTGCCTCCCCCGATGATTTTACCGACATCGAAAGCCGAAATGTGATTCAGGAGCGGCGGGCGGCAGGCTACTCCGAGGAGGACATTCTCACCTCCCTGCGGGCCAAGGCCCGGGACAACGCCCGTACCCCCATGCAGTGGTCCCAGCAGCCCCAGGCCGGGTTTACCACCGGCACCCCCTGGTTTCCGGTCAACCCCAATTACACCCAAATCAATGCCCAACAGGCACTGTACGACCCCGATTCCATCTTTTATTACTATCAGCAGCTGGTGGATCTGCGCAAGCGGGAGCCCATTCTCACCCAGGGCAGCTATGAGTTGCTCTGCCCCCAAGACCCTGACATATACGCCTATCTGCGGCGCTGGCAGGGACAGACCTGGATGGTGCTGTGCAACTTCCACGAAAAACCGGCCCAGTTTTCCTATCCCGGCCAGGGCAAACCCATCCTGTCCAACTACCCCCAGCCGGATGTTCGCAATTTGACCCATGTATCCCTTCGCCCCTACGAGGCGGCGATCTATAAAATTTCAGAAAGCGAGGAATCCCTATGACCAAGCAAGAGAGCTATCAGGCCACAGCGGAACAGCTGGTGGAGCTGGTAGGCGGCAAGGACAACATCGTCAGCGCAGCCCATTGCGCTACCCGGCTGCGCCTGGTTCTCAAAGACGAGAGCAAGGCCAACGTGGACGAGATCCTCAAGCTGGACCTGGTGAAAGGCCAATTTGCCAACGGCGGACAATTCCAAATCATCATTGGCAGCGGAACCGTGGATGAGGTGTACAAGCATTTCATCCAGTTGGCAGGCCTGTCCGAATCCAGCAAGAGTGAGGTGAAAAAGGACGCGGACAAGAAGATGAACCCTGTGCAGCGACTGGTCAAGACGCTGTCCGATGTGTTCGTCCCCCTGATCCCCGCTCTGGTGGCCAGCGGTCTGTTGATGGGCCTGAACAACGTCATGACCGCCACCGGCCTGTTCTTCCCCGATCAGTCCCTGGTCCAGGCCTATCCCGCTTTGACCGACGTGGCCGCCATGATCAACACCTTCGCCAGCGCGGCCTATTCCTTCCTGCCCATCCTCATCGGCTTCTCCGCCGCCAAAATGTTTGGCGGAAATCCGTATCTGGGCGCGGTTCTGGGTATGATTATGGTGTCCGGCGACCTGCTCAACGCATACAGCTATGGTACCGCTGTCACCGAGGGAACCGTCCCCTACTGGCATATTTTCGGCCTGTCCATCGAAAAGGTAGGCTATCAGGGAACCGTGCTGCCGGTGCTGGCCGCCGCCTTTATCCTGGCCTGGCTGGAAAAGCGGCTGCACAAGGTCATCCCCGAGGCGTTGGATAACCTGCTCACCCCCCTGCTGTCCGTGATGATCACCAGCTTCGTGACCTTCACTGTGGTGGGCGGCATCATGCGCACCGCCGGCGACCTACTCACCAGCGGCCTGCTGTGGCTCCACGACACTCTGGGCGTGGTGGGAGGCATGATCTTTGGCCTGCTGTACGCTCCTCTCACCATGACCGGCATGCACCACAGCCTGCTGCCCATTGATATTCAGCTCATCGCCGCCGGCGGCTCCTTCCTCATGGGCATCGCCTGCTGCAACAACGTAGCCCAAGGCGGTGCCGCCCTGTGTGCCATGCTGCGCACCCGGGACAAGAAGCTCAAGAGCGTGGCCATAACCTCCGGCATTTCCGCTCTGCTGGGTATCACCGAGCCTGCCATGTTTGGCGTCAACCTGAAGCTGAAGTACCCCTTCTACAGTGCCATGCTGGGCTCTGCTCTGGGCTGCGGCTATGTGACCCTGACCAACGTACTCAACACCTCTCCCGGCTCTGCTGGTATTATTGGCTTCATCTGTGTGTTCCCCCAGTGCATGGCGGACTGCCTGATCGGCGTGGCCATTTCCCTGGTCTCCAGCTTCCTCATCACCCTGCTGATGTCCAAGTCTTCTCGTTTTAACAAAGAACTGGAGGCATAATCTCCTCCTTTCCCAAAACCAGCCTGTTGCATAGCTTTGCAACAGGCTGGTTTTTAGGTTCTGGCCTCAATGGTCACTCCGGTGTAGTAGTGGGTCAAAATGTCCTGCCAGCCGCTTCCCTGGGCAGCCATGGCGTTGGCTCCATACTGGCTCATGCCCACCCCATGGCCATATCCGGTCACCGAGAAGGTAAACTCCCCCTCCTGGTACGTCACCTGGAAGCAGGCCGAGCGCAGGGAGAAGAGGGTGCGCACCGCCCCCCCGGACAGCTCCACCCCGCCCACCTTGAGGCTGGCCACCCGCCCCGAGGCGGTGAGGGTCATCCCGGACAGCCACCCCGCCGGGTCCCCGGACAAGTCCGCCTCCGGGTAGGCGTCCTTCACCAACTTCTCCACCTCCTCCTGGGTGAGCGTAACGGTGGAGTAGTAATTGGGCACTTCCTCCCCCTCAGGGCTGGACACCGACACCAAATAGGGCAGGCTGTTGCCCCAAACCGCCTGGGCATCCTCGGTGGAGGAGGTGGAAGAGGAGAAAAACACCGCTTGGATGGGTTTGCCGTCGTAGGTCATCACCTGTCCGTCGGTGTCCGCCACCGCCTGGGTGATTTTCTCGGTGTTGCTCTGGGCGTTGTCCCCCCAGTTGGAGGCCGCCTGCTGGGGGTCTATGTACGCCTGGCAGCACTTGTAGTCGGCGCAGATGTCCGCTCCTTGGTCCTGATGGGTGTTGGCCCCCATCTTCCACAGCGAGTAGGTGCGGGCGCACACTGCCTGGGCCCGCAGGGCCTGGGGCCCAAAGGAGGCGGGCATTTCGGCGGCCACCACCCGCCACAGATACTCCCCCATGGTCATCTCCTCCACCTTTCCCTCTCCCACCAGCACCCGCACGGTCTGGGACCCGTCCCAGGTCTCCTCCTGCTGGGGGGCCTGGGTGGTCTCTGCCATGGGGGCCGCCGGCAGCGTAGCCACCGGCTCCTCCTCCCCCCCAGCCTGTCCCAGAGCCAGCAGCGGAAACAGGCACAGCGTGGACAATCCCATGAGCATTCCCGCCAACACCATCCGGGTCACTTCCCGGTCTATGGGCCATCGTCCCACTTGTCTCTCCTCCTCGTTTCGTCTTGACTGTTTCACTTTAATACGCTATACTGAAAAGAAATTCCAACTTAGCCACGGCTATTACGGAGGTGTACCATGTATTCCATCAAATCCTTTGACCTCATGGATGGGCACTCCCTATCCTTCCTTCAACATATATGCGGCGAGTATGCCCAACAGCACCAGATTCCCGCCTCTCTGTATGAAAAGTATGGGGTGAAACGGGGCCTGCGCAACGCCGACGGCACCGGTGTCATGGCAGGCATCACCAACATTGCCAACGTGCGGGGCTATTACCTCCAGGACGGGGAGAAAATTCCCGCCGAGGGCCAGCTCATCTATCGGGGCTATGATGTCTGCCAGATGATCGAGGGCTTTTTGAAGGAGGGCCGCTTTGGCTATGAGGAGACCGCCTACCTGCTCCTCTTCGGCTCCCTGCCCACCAAGGAGGAGCTGGCCATCTTCTGCAGCATGCTCAACCACTACCGCAACCTGCCCCCCGGGTTTACCGAGGATATGATTTTGAAGGGGCCCAGCCGGGACCTGATGAACAAGCTGGCCCGCTCCACCCTGTCCCTGTACTCCTATGACCCGGACCCGGACAACAACGAGCTGGATGTGGAGCTGTTCCAGGCCATTCAGCTCATCGCCCGTTTCCCCGTCATTGTGGCCCACTCCTACGCCTGCAAACGCCATTATTTCGACAACGAGTCCCTGGTGCTGCACCGGCCCCAGGACGGGCTGAGCGCAGCGGAAAACTTCCTGTGCTCCATCCGCCCGGATAAGCAATTCACCAAGGCGGAGGCCCAGCTGCTGGATCTGTGCCTGGTGCTGCACATGGACCACGGCGGCGGCAATAACTCCGCCTTTGCCTGCCGGGTACTCTCCTCCTCAGGCACCGACATCTACTCCGCCATCGCCGCCGCGGTAGGCTCTCTCAAAGGCCCCCGCCACGGCGGAGCCAACAAGAAGGTCATGGAGATGTTCGGCTACATCGAACGGGACGTGGAGGACTGGACCAGTGACGACCAAGTGGCCGCCTACTTAGAGAAGATTTTGAAGAAAGAGACCGGGGACCGTTCGGGCCTCATCTACGGCATGGGTCACGCCATCTACACCCTGTCCGACCCCCGCGCCAAAATGCTCAAGCGATTTGCCCGGAAAGTGGCTGAGGAGCGGGGCTTTGTGGAAGAATTGGAGCTGTTTGAGCGGGTGGAGCGGCTGGCGCCTGAGGTGTTCCACCGGGTCACCGGCCAGACCAAGGCCATGTGCGCCAACGTGGACCTGTACTCCGGGCTGGTGTACAAGATGATGGGAATTCCCCCCGAGCTGTACACCCCTTTGTTTGCCATTGCCCGCATTGTGGGCTGGTGTGCCCACCGGGTGGAGGAGGTATACAACCCCTCCGGACGCATCATCCGCCCCGCCTACAAGGCCGTGTGCCCCATGCGGCAGTTTGTGCCCCTGTCGGAGCGGGAATAACTGATTGCATAGAAAAGAGGACCGAAGCCGTAGCTTCGGTCCTCTTTTTGCTGTTTATTCACGATCTCTGCGAAGTTTGAGTACCACAGCACTCAGGCACATCGCCGAGCCAATCACCAAGGCAAACAGCATCAAAATGTGGCTGTTATCACCGGTCTGGGCAGGTTGTAGGTACACCTTGTTTCATCCCGTAAAGGCATTGCGCTTGTTGACGCCGTAGTGCTTTTCCACGTCCACAGGGCTGCCTTTGTCCACGGCTCGGATGTAGGCGTTATCGTAGGAGGACTGGAAGCCCCAGTTCCCGGTGGGGTTTTTCATGGTGTCATAAAACATCGTTTCTTTGCAATGCGCAAAATAAACAGATGAATATCCGCTTTATTATCAACATCACCCTCATCATCTCATCTCTCTTCTCCCCCGTTCCCTGTCTGATCTATGGGAAGCCTTTTCTTCACCCCTTTCATGGGCATCCGGCCGTTCGCACTGCCCCCTCTCAAAATTTTAGGCCAGGCGATACCGCCTGGCCTAAAATCATAGAGAGATCCAATCCAATGGACCGTTATTTACTTCTGCGCTTGCGCACCAGAATGGTCCCGCCCATGAGCAGGGCCGCAGCACCCATAGCCGCTGCATATCCCATCAGCTGGCTGGCATCCCCAGTGGGAGGCACGCTGTTGCCGCTCTGGGTAGACTTCACATTGGCCAACACATAGGTGCTGAAGTGGGTGAGGTTCGCGGTGACGGTCTGAGCGTCTTTGTTCACCGTGATGGAGATTTCCTCCACCTTTCCGTTTTCATCCACATAGTACAGCTTCAGATTGTCCGCAGACAGGTGCTTGGGAATCCCAAAGGTCACCTGCACAGCACCGCCACTGGGTTGGACGGCCTGTCCGTCCCGCATCGCGGTGATTTCCAGGATTTCCACTTGGTTCATATCGGCCACTACGTTGCTCAAAGCCTTCTCCACACGAGTGTAGATGGCACCGCTCTGGACGCTCTCCACCGTAATCACAGTATTCCCTTGGAACACCTGATCGGCGTTGCCCATGGTGATCTTATTGCCAGTCTGATTGTCCAGAATTACCTCTCCCACCGGTGCAGGAGTGGTCTGGGGCTGCTGGGTGGGTGCGGGGGTAGGCTCAGGCTGCTGGGTGGGTGCGGGAGTGGGCTCGGGCTGCTGGGTGGGTGCGGGGGTGGGCTGGGGCTGCTGGGGGGGTACGGGGGTGGGCTCGGGCTGCTCCGTGGGCACAGGAGTGGGCTCGGGTTCCACCTCTGTCCACTTGGCGTACAGCGTCATATCCTGGGTGACGGGTGTATCAAAGTCATAGGCATTGGTACACGCTTCATCCGTAAACCAACCGGCGAACTGGAAGCCTTCTTTCGTGGGGTCCGCAGGCTTGGTCACCTTGCCATTCTCCGCCACGGTGACGGGGTCAATGGCAGATCCGCCATTGGTGTTAAAGGTGACGGTGTACTTTGTGACACCCTCCTGGTTCTCCAGCGTTACGACGACGGAAGTGGTGAGCGTCTCCGGCACAGAGACACCGGGAATGGCCTTCAACACGCCGGGGATGGTCTGGGCCTGGGTGGATGCGGGGTCATAGCCCTCCCCATTCCAAGTCACAGCCAGGGGCGTTTTCACGTTCCCCTCCAGTGTCGCCATGACAGTTTTGGGCAGGGGCA
The DNA here is from genome assembly GCA_944387075.1 of uncultured Oscillospiraceae bacterium. GTDB lineage: Bacteria > Bacillota > Clostridia > Oscillospirales > Oscillospiraceae > Enterenecus. The sequence continues at coordinate 15,157 of CALXDO010000117.1, forward strand.
GCTGGTCAAAGGCGGTACCCGTGGCGGCGGTAACTCCTTGAGACGCTTCCACAGAGGTGGCCGCCAGGGCAGGGGTCTTGACAAATCCGGTGGAGTTGATCCACAGGCCGTCGGTGGTCCCGGCGGTGAGCCGGATGCGCACATAGCGGGTCAGGCCGCTGAGGGCATCGTTGGTGGTCTTGGCAGATGCGCTGCCATCGGTGAGGCGGTCCACGGCGGTGGTCCAGTTCTGTCCGTCGGTGGACAGGTCAATGGCGTACTTGTGTACCCCGGCGGTGTTCCAGGTCAGGGACACTGCGGCAATGTTGTACAGACCACCCGCATCGAACTGCCAGGCGGGATCCTGGTCGTCGGCGGCGGGAATCCAATACTTGGCAGGGTCGCCATCGTTGCCATAGGCAGGGTCAGAGCCTTCTGCCGAGGAGGTAGCGGTGGTGGGGGCGTTGTAATCCAGGCGCACGGGCTCGCCCAGCGCCTTGCCGTGCACCTCCAACTCGGCAATCTCCGCCCACTGGTTCTCGGTACCATTCTTATAGGCTTTCAGTTCATAGACCTTTACATACCGGGCTGCGCCGTCCAACTCCACCGTGGCGGTGGCAGTGGGGTTCTTCCCGCCCTGATCCATGTCCGACCAGGTGCCCATGTCATACCAGGCGGCACCGTCCAGGGAGCCCTGGATGGTAAAGGAGTGGTGCACCGGCTCCTGTGTGTTGCTGTCTTGGAACCAGGCGAAGGTGAGGGAGGCTCCGGTGAGCTGGTAGATCTGTCCCAGATCCACCTGGTACCAGGCAGGGCTCATGGCACCGGAATTCCAGAAGGTCTCGGCATCTCCGTCCACGGCGTTGCCCACATCAGAATCTGTATTGGTGGAAGAGGCAGTTGCCTTCTTGCCCAGAGCCAAATTGTCGGTGTAGCCGGTACCGCTGACCCCACGCAGGCAGGGCCAGAGACTGCTGGCGGGGCAGTTGAGGTACAAACGCACATACTGTCCGGTCTGGTTGACCTCCACGGTCACCCGCTGCTGATCGGTGGAGAGAATTCCGCTGTCGGGGATGGTGTAGTCGGTGAAATTGGGGTCGTCAGACACCGCCACATGGTACTTCCAGTTGCCGGCGGCATCAAAGAGAATCTCCATCTCCTCCACCGTGTAGCTGCGGCCCAGATCCACCTGCCACCAGTGGGTACCCATGGCATCGGTGGGATTGGGCGCGCTGGCGCACCATTTGGTATTCTCGTCCCCATCGTTGGCGTAAGAGGCCTTTTCCAAGGCACCGCTGCTGGCCGTGTTTTCCGAGCTGGCGGTGGCGGTCTTGTTGAGGAAGATGTTCACAGCTTCGGCTGGGGCCTCGGGCTGTACAAAGTCGGTCTCGTCGGCGTCACCGTTCTCCGGTGTCGCAGGAAGCCCATCTACGGTCTGGGTCTTGATAACCAGGGTGTCGGCAGTGAGCCCGTCGCTGGTGGCCTTCAAGGTGATGTCACCAGAGCCACGGGTGGAGCGCACCCAAACGGCCCACTGGCCGCCCCGCACATCCACGGCCTTCTGGCCAATGACAAAGCCGGGGCCTTCGGTCTCAAAGTGGATGGTGTTATCGGCGGTGTTGACCACGGTGCCGTTTGCATCCTTCACGTCTACCCACACCAGCTTGGCGGTGCTGCCGTCCAACTTCAAGGGCTCGTCGTTCTCGGCGGTAAGGGTGATCTTGGCAGCCTCGCCGGGAGCGGAGCGGACATAGGTGGCCACAGGCTCCTTCTGGCCGTCCAGATAGGCCACAGCCTTCAAGGTGCCCTCGCCGGGGGTGTAGCTGCTCAGGTCAAAGGTGAAGAGGGGATGCTCCAGATTTTCAGTGGACACATCGGCGCCGCCGCCCTCCTGAGGCATTCCGGTGGGGTTGTCGGTGTTACCATGGGGTGCCCACATGGTGGCATCCGGCTCGGTTCTGGTTTCAATCAGCTTATCGTCGAGGTACAGTTCCACGGTGTCGCAGTTGGTGAACACTCGGACCTCCTTGGGAGAGTCATCCGCCCAGGTGTTGGCAATGAACACCATGGGGCCGGTCTTCACTCCGTACTCGGACATATCCAGAGTGGGATCGGTCTGGGACTGGAAGAAGTAGGCACCGAACTTGGCGATCCGGGCCACGTCCACCACGCCGCAGAACGTGAGCTTGTTCACGTCAAAACCGGCGTAGTCGGCGTAATCCCAATAGGCGGTGGCACCGTACCAGGCCTGCCCCCGGTTGAAGGCGAAAGAGGACTGGATGTTATCACACTGCTCCAGCATGCCCTCGTCGCCGCCCTTGGCATTGGCATAGTGGGCGGGCTCTCAGGTGACACGGGTGGTGGAGTTGTAGCCGCCGAAGTTCCAGTCACCGTATTCGCTGACGATAACGGGCTTGGTGGAATTCTTGGAGGCATCCCCCACCACGTCGGCCTGGGATGTTCCCACGCCGATGTCGAAGACGTTCCAGTTGGTCCAGCCGCTGGTGTAGGCCTTGGAGTCGCCCTCCTCAGGGTACTCCGCCTTCACCAGAGCCTGCATGGCCTGCGCCCACGCAGTGGTAAAGGAGCTCTCGTTGAGGCTGGGCTCCCAGGCCACCACGGAGCAGTGGTTGCGGTTGACTCGGATCTGATCCCGCATCTGCTGGTAGGTGTTGTTCTTGAAGGCGTCGGTATCGTAGAACTGCTGCCAGCCGGCCAGGCAGTCCAGCACAGCCACGCCGTAGCGGTCACAGGCCTCATAGAAAGCGGGGTCGTGGGGGTAGTGGCTCATGCGGATGAAGTTAAAGCCGTATTCCTTCAGACGCTTGACCTCAGCGTCAATGGAGTCATTGCTCTGGGCGTTGCCCAGCATATAGGTCTCGGAGTGGAGGTTGACGCCCACCAGCTCCACACGCTCCCCGTTGATGTAGCAGCCATCCCGCTTCCACTCCACCTTGCGGATGCCGTAGGTGGTCTCCACGGTGTCAATGACGGTGTCGCCCTGCTTCAGGGTCGAGCGGACGGTGTACAGGTTGGGCGTGTCCACAGACCACAGCTTGGGATTGGTCACGGTGAGGTCCTGGTCGAAGGTGTACTTCTGGCCTGCCTTGATGGTCTGGGTGGCGGTCTGGGTGGCTGCCACGCTGTTGTCCTGGTTCAGGATCTCGGTGACCATGGTTACAGAGGCGTCACCGGTGCCGCTGTTCTCCACCTCTGTCTTAGCGGTGACAGTGGCACTCTCCTTGCTCACAGCAGGAGCGGTGAGGAACACCCCGCCGCCGGCCACAGTATTGGACTCAATGGCGTCAGTGATATGCACATCGCCGGTGACCGTGACATATACGTCCCGGTACAGGCCGCCGAAATACTGGAAGTCGGGGTTGGTCTTACCGGGGGCAAAGGCAGCATTGGGGCGGGTGTCCAGCTTCACTGCCAGCACGTTCTCCGTCCCATCGAAGTTCAGCTTGTCGGAGATGTCAAAGGCAAACTGCGTGTAGCCGCCCTGGTGCACCCCCAGCTCCTGGCCGTTGAGCCACACGGTGGCCTCCTGCATGGCACCCTCAAAGGTCAGGATGATCTCCTTGCCCTCCATGGCAGGGTCCATGGTGAAGTGGCGGCGATACCAGTAGATGCCCAGATCCTTTTGATAGTAGTTCTCCGGGGTGTACTGGATGGTGCTGTGGGGGGCGTTGACGTACAGCCACTGGCTGTCGTCCGCCTCTACCTGGTCGGCGTTCGGCCAGTCCCCATCGTAGAAGCGCCAGTCGTTGTTGAAGTTCAGAACGGTTCTTCCCCCCTGGGTGGTGCCTGTTTGCTGGGCACCATTCTCCTGGGCGAAGGCAGTGAGGGTTGGGAACATTCCCAAAATCATCACTGCCGTAAGAACCAGTGCCAGGATTCGTTTTGCCATGTGTCGCATGCTCTTGCTCCTTTCTTTTGGTAAAACATATTTTTTCGGGGTCTTTTTCTCTTTCTTTTTTCCCTATGGCGTTCATCTCTCTTGACCCGAAACACTCTTTCAACGTAACCGTCAAACCAGGGACAGCAGAAGAGCCACGGCGTCTGCCGTGGCTCAGGTAAAACAAGGTTATACGGTTGCTTTGCATTCCGCCGGTGCCTGGGAAGGAATCAATTTCTCGGCCCAGGTT
>CALXDO010000118.1 GCA_944387075.1 uncultured Oscillospiraceae bacterium
ATCAAAGGAGGCGCCCGCCTCCAGGGCCCCTTCCAGGGCCTCGGCGCAGTCAAATTCCGATATGGCGTGCTCCGTGTCCAGCCGCGCCAGGATCTCCCCGCACAGGGAGGCGATCTGCTCCCGCGTCTTGGCGTCGTCCTCACAAATTGCGATCCGGTACATGTTTCACCTAACCTCTCGCTGCCTGATTGCAGGATCATTATACGAGTTCGGACGGACTTTTTCAAGCTGGGCAGGGGAGGGACCCATAATTTTTGTCAATACCGCTGCAAAAGCGGCTCCGGGCGATTTTCGGGTACTCCACATAAAGACAGATGGGATCCGCGAGACTAAGCGCCCTCAAAAAAGAAGGAAAGATAAAAAACTGGACGAAATATTGAGCTGAGCAGCAGATAAGGCACCCTCCTCCGGGTGCCTTATCTGCTGCTGAGACTATATTGACGGGGGCGAGCCCATACGGCCAGCAAAAGGTCAAACTATCGACGGGGCTTTCGAGACGGCTGTCAGATGCTGGATCTGTTCCGCCAGCTTGAATACCCGAGAGAGGATTTGGTGGTATTCGGCCTCGGTCAGCTCAAAGGTTGGCATGATCGAATATTTTCCCAAATAATCCATCGCTTCCCAATCAGTCAGAGTGAGTGTCTGATAGTACTCCGCCATGATCAGAGCTCGCGCCACACCCTCCAAAATATGGACGTGGACATTGAACTGCTTGCTGCTGATGGATTTTCCGCATGCCGCAAAGGCATCTCGGCTGTCAGCGTAATATCGTTCAATTTGACTGGCTACTGCATTGGGATCCAAGATGGCGAATTCTGACTCCATAATAAATTCGGTAAACAGCGGATTTGAGGAGACTGTCTGCCGAAAAACCAGATACTTTAAAATCAGCCGGACCATGGGCTCCTTTCCGCGCGGCAGGATAGAGGACACAATGACATCCACATTTTGAAATCTCTCCTGATACAGGACGGTCATAATATCCCGTTTATCCTTAAAATAATAATAAATCAAAGAGCGAGGAACACCCAGGTGATCAGTGATGTCTTTAATAGTCGTCTTTTTATATCCGTTTTGCAGAACCAGCTGTTCGGTTGTGCACAAAATATGGGATCTCATCTCTGCACTTTTCTTATATACTGCCATATTCTCAGACCTTTACTATTCCACAGTAATTTGATACAATAAATCGACAGTGAACTAATTAAAAGAAATCAAACCGCATTTGAAAATCAAAGAAGAAAGTTTCAAAATTTCGAAACTTTTATCAAGGTATCAGAAAAACCTTTTCTTGTCAATGCCACGTTCAACGGTTTTTTATAAAAGGGTATTTTCTTAAATTTTGACGCAAAACAATATTGACACGCGACAAATATTGTGGTATTCTTGACCTAGAAACCGGAGAGGACTTTTTTGATTTTTATTAAAAATAGCAAAATGAAAGGAGACCGCATCTCATGAGAAAGGCCATTGATTTGTGTCTAGATATGCCGCTGAGCGCAGAGGCGCTGGCCAATATGCTCAGCTCCATGTGTCTGGACCCGCTCTATCGGGGCTATAAGAACACCTATGGGCCGGGAATTGCCGCACAGGCCGGACTGACCGTGGAAGAGATTGACGAGACCTATGCCAAAGGAGGCAAGGATGCGTTCCTTCGCTTGGTCCACGAGTCAGCCGAGAAGAATGCGGTCAAACCGGAACAATTTGTGCGCCACTTGGATGAGATTGGCGTGGAGTGGGGAATCACCTGTGACGGAGATCATGACAACCGGAAAACGGCAGAAATTGTCCAGGCGTTCCCTCACAAATTCAAGGGTTTCATTTTTGTGGACCCCTGGAAAGGGGACGAGGCCGTGCGGGAACTGGAAGTTGCGGTGAAGGAGTATGGCCTGCACGCCCTGTATCTCACGGCGTTTCGCACAAAACTGCCGGCCAGCGACAAAAAGAACTATCCCCTGTACAGCAAAGCGTGTGAGCTGGGGATCCCCGTTCATATCTATTCCAGCTTGAACCTGTCTAAAGCGGTGCCCTATGACATCGGACATCCCCGCTATATTGATCAGGTTGCGCGGGATTTTCCCAGGCTGAAAATCATGGCCGGAGTGAGCGGATGGCCGTGGGTGTTGGATTTCCTATGTTTGGCTATTCGGCATGAAAATGTCTATCTCAATTTTGAGACACATGCGCCGGCAAAAATCGCCATGCGGGGCTCCGGCTATGAACCATATCTCTATTATGGAGAAAACAACCTGAAGGATCGGATCTGCTTTGCTTCCAACTGGGTTACACAGAGTATGCCGGTAGAGGATATTATTGCCCAGGTAGAGGCGCTGCCCTTCAGCGATGATGCCAAAGAACACATTTTCTATCAGAATGCAAAGCGATTCTACGAGGAACTGGAATTGAAGTGAGAGAGGGGAGCAGAACACGCAATTGTCTGAGACATTAACCAGGAAACGGAAGGAGGTGCGAATCGGAACATAACAGTTTGCATATCCCGAGGCATCAGAGTTCCTGGCATTTGATTCTGTGTTTGTGAAAGCGAGGCATTATCATTCATGAATCTGTACACACTTGTCATTGTTACCTTTGTTATTTTCATGGCAGTCAATGTGATCATCGGCCTGCGCGGTAGATCTCACGCGCAGACGACCAGCGACTTCCTGACCGCGTCAGGGCAATCTGGCTTTTGGTTTATCGTGTCGTCGGCTGTCGGCGCGAGTATCGGAGCTGGTGTGGTGATTGGAACCGCACAGTATGCAGTGAGCCTGGGTGTAGCCGGTGCGTGGTACGCCATCGCCTGCGGCCTGGCCTGTGTCGTGCACGCATTCTGCATGACCCGGTTTATCTATCGGAATAAGTTGGTGTCCTTCTCCGATTACTTTAAGAGAAGATATTCCGGCAACTTTATCGTGCTGTTGTACAGCGGTATCGGTCCCTTTGCCTGTGCCGCCTCCATGGGTGGTCAGTTGGTGGCCTCCAAAGCAATTTTTGAAGCCTTCGGTATCGATCCCACTGTTGGACTGATTATCACCGCCGCTGTGTTGCTGGTCTACACCATGTTTGCCGGCCTGTGGGGGTCCTATGCCACCGCTGTGTTCCAGGTTGCGGTCATTATTATCGGTGTGATCGTGGTGGGCATCTCTATGGTGATGCAGGGCGGCATTCAAGCGGTCCACGAGTACTACCCGCCCGAGAAATTCGACCTCTTCAATATTACGCCTGAGATGTGGATGATGTTTGTGGGTCCGATGGTCCTGTCCGTTTTGGTGGATCAGACCTCTGTGCAGCGTGCCGCCTCCGCCAAGACTGAGAACACCGCCTTCTGGGGCCACCTGCTCAGCTGCGTCCCCCTGTTCCTGTTTGGCATTCTGATGGTTTACATCGGCATGTGGGGCGGGGCGCTGCACCCCGAGGCCGGCGGCAATGCCTTTATCGTTCTGATGATGGAAAATATGCCTCCTCTGGTCTGCGCGCTGATGATTTGTGCGATCCTGGCCGCCATCATGTCTACCGCCAGTGGTGCCCTGGTGGCTGTGGACGCCTTGGTCGTCCACGACCTCTACTGCGGCTTCATCAACAAGAATGCCAGCGAAAAGCAGCAGAAAACTCTGAATTTGGCCGTCAATGTGGTGGTCTCCATCGCGGCTGTGATCTGCGCCATTGCCTTTGAGAACGTCATTGATCTGCTCTCTGCCGGATACACCATCATGCTTTCCGGCACTCTGATCCCGCTGGTCGGCGGTATTATCTGGAAACGGGGCACTACCAAGGGCGCCGCTGCCTCCGCCGCCATCGGTATGATCACCGCGCTGGTGACCCTAACTGGTCTGGTCACCGTCCCCTTCTCCAGTGTGTTCCCGGTCGTGCCCGGCATTATCGCCTATGTTGTGGTCAGCCTGTGCACCAAGCACTCCCCCACCGAGAATACGGCGCGGGTGGCCGATGTAGTTGCTGCCGCCAAAGCGGAAAAGAATTCCAAGTAATACGATGCGGGTCCGCCGGATGTTATGATAGGCTTTGGCTCTATATACTCTGCTTTTCTCCATCCCTGTTTGCCTCCGCCTCCAGACCGGAGGCGGGGGCAAACAAAAAACGTCCGTTTTAGAAGTAGAAAGAACTGCTGATTTTGTATGAAGGAGGTACTTTTATGAATTATGGAACGATCCTCACAGAGAAGGTGGAGCGTGTCGGCGTGATCACGCTGAATCGTCCTCCGCTTAACTCGGTCAGCAAGCGCATGATGGCGGAGCTGTTGGATGCGCTGGAGCAATTTGAGCACGATGATGTGGTTCGTGCCGTGATGCTGAAAAGTGTCGGACCCGATTTTTCCTATGGAGCGGACGGCGGCGACATTACCAAGAATCTGGATGGTCAGACCGAGGAGATTACTGAGAGCTTTTCTGTGCTGGGGAACCGGCTGGTGGAGCGGATCGATTGTTATCCCAAGCCCACTCTGGTGGCTGCCGCTGGGCGTTGCATCGGTGGCTCTACGGCGCTGTTCAACGCCTTTGATATTCGGATCGTGGGTGAGAACTTCCGGATGCACGACGGCGACATCTATTACGGAACGGTCGGCTCCTGGGGTATGAGTTCGCTGCGCCTTCCCATGTGGATCGGGCGCAACAAGGTGCTGGACTATATGTTCCTGAATGAGGACTTTACCGGGCGGCAGTGCTATGAACTGGGTATCGCCAGTAAAGTCGTTGCAGATGAGTTGGTGGACGAAGTGGGACTGTCCATC
>CALXDO010000119.1 GCA_944387075.1 uncultured Oscillospiraceae bacterium
GCCCTTCCTGCGGATGTACGGCCTGCCCAACTACCATGAGTACGACCCGTCGTTGTTCATGGCCATCACCTACTGCGTGTTCTTCGGCATCATGTTTGGTGATGTGGGTCAGGGCATCGGTTTGGCCCTCATCGGCCTGTTTTTAGCCACCCGAAAGCACATGTGGCTGGGGAAAATCGTGGTCTGCTGCGGCATTTCCTCCACCATCTTCGGCTTTGTCTACGGCTCAGTGTTTGGGTTCGAGGACATTTTGCCCGGATTTAAGATTTTGGAGGGCAGCAATGTGGTGTACCTGCTGGTGGCCTCTCTGGCCATGGGCGTGGTGATGCTGGCCTTTGTCATGGTGCTCAACGTGTTAAACGGCATTCGCCAGCACGACTTTGACAAGATCTTCTTTGGCCCCAACGGCCTGGCCGGCATGGTATTCTATCTGGGACTGATTATCGCCGCTATGGTGACGCTGATTGGCGGGTTCAATCTGTTCCAGATCTGGTATGTGCTGCCGGTGCTGGTGCTGCCCCTGGTTCTCATCCTGTTCCGGGAGCCGCTGACCAAGCTGGCAGAGGGAAAGGAGGATTGGAAGCCCGAGTCCCTGGGGGGATTGCTGGTCTCCGGCTTCTTTGAACTGTTTGAGACGCTGCTGTCCTTCCTCACCAACACCTTGTCCTTTCTGCGTGTGGGCGCTTACGCCATCACCCATGTGTGCCTGATGCTGGTCATCCACACCATGGCAGGGGCCAACCTCAACCCCATTGTGCTCATTTTGGGCAACCTGTTTGTCATGGGCTTTGAGGGCTTGCTGGTAGGCATCCAGGTACTGCGTCTGGAGTTCTATGAGTTGTTTGGCCGATTCTATCAGGACAGTGGACGGGAGTACCGTCCCCGTCTGGTTGATTATACGTCTAAGAATTCTAAAACATAAAAATTGGAGGTCAATACTATGAAAATCGTCCTGTTTATTCTGGGTTCCCTGATGCTGTTCCTGCCTCTGGTGACCATTGCCGTGCGGAAGCTCACCGGTGCGTCCGCCCGTCACGCCCTGCTGGGCAACATCGCCATGTTCTGTGGCCTGTTTGTGATTACCTCTGTGCTGGGCCTCACCGGCGCCTCCGCTGCCGGGGTTGAGACCACCGCTGTGGCCGCCGCTGACGGCCTGTCCGTGGGTCTGAAGTACATTGGCGCGGGTTTGGCTGTGGGCCTGTCCGGCATCGGCGGCGGCATCGCCGTGTCCTCCTCCGCTTCCGCCGCACTGGGTGCCATCTCGGAGAACGACGCCATGTTTGGTAAGTCCCTGATCTTCGTGGGTCTGGCCGAAGGCGTGGCCCTGTACGGCTTGATCATCGCTCTGGTGCTGCTTTTCGTGTCCTAATGGAGAAGCGAGAGGGTAGAACCCCCGTGCATGCGTCCAACCCGAACGTGACAACACTGAGCAAGGAGGTAACCAGATGCGTTACTTTGTCATCTCCGATAATACGGACACCCAAGTGGGTCTGCGCCTGGCCGGAGTGGAAGGCGTGGTGGCCCGCAGCAAGGAGGAGGCGGAAAAAGCCATCGAAAAGGTCCTGGCCGACCCCACGGTGGGCATTTTGCTGGTCACGGAGAGTCTGGCCGCGCAGTGTGCCGACCAGCTGGCGGACTGGAAGATGAATGGCCGCACCCCTCTGGTGGTGGAGATTCCAGACCGACATGGAACTCGCAACCACGATGCCATTGGCCGGTACATTCGAGAGGCCATCGGCGTCAAGCTCTAAATGGACAGGCAAGTCCCATAAGACAAGGAGGGATCTCAACATGCCAGAACAAACGGAAAAGCTGCTTCACTTCACCGAGGAGGTTGTGCGAAACGCCGCCCAGCAGAGTGAGCAGATGAAGAAAGAATTGGAAGAGGCCAGAGCTGCCGCCCTGGCTGAGGCGAAAATCGAAGCCAAGGACGCGGCCCGGGCCTACTATGACAAAGAGGCGGCCCGCATTCGGGCCGAGTCCGGCCGTGAGGTGTCCCGGCACCTGATGGAGAGTAAGCGCCAGATCTATCTGCGCCGGAAAGAGATCACCCAGGAGGTGTTCCAGAAGGTATGTGAGCGCATTGCCAGCTTCACCGCCAGCGAGAAGTACTACGCCCATGTGGAGGAGATGTTCCGCCACGCCATGGAGCTGCTGCCCGGAGCCAAGTCGGTGACGGTGCAGCTGCGGGCGGAGGATATGGCCTTTGCGCCCAAGCTGGCCGCAGCTCTGGCCCCCGTGCAGGTGGAGTGTCAGAAGGGCAGCTTCTCTCTGGGCGGCTTCATTGTCCACAGCAGCCAGTTAGGGCTGCGGGTGGACTGTTCCTTTGACAACCGGCTGGAGGAGCTGGCCGGCCACTTCGCCGAGTCCTTCGGGTTGTCCCTGTCCGATGACCTCAGCGAGATGTAAGGAGGCGCCAAGCGGAATATGAGTGAATATCAGATTTACAGCGTCAACGGCCCCGTGGTGAAGGTCACCGGCGGCCGTGGCCTTGCCATGATGGATATGGTGTACGCCGGCAACGAGCAGCTCATCGGCGAGGTGGTGGGCGTGGAAGGGGACATGACCACCGTACAGGTGTATGAGGACACCACCGGCCTGGCCCCCGGTCAGCCCGTGGTCACCACCGGCTCCCCCATGTCCCTGATGCTGGGTCCCGGTCTGCTGGGCAACATCTTTGACGGCATTGCCCGGCCCTTGAAGGACTTGGAGGCCATCTCCGGCCCCTTCCTGGGCCGTGGCGTCAACATCCCAGCCCTGGACCTGAAGAAGCAGTGGGAGGTGGAGATCACCGTGCAGGAGGGAGATGAGGTGAAGCCCGGCACTCTGTACGCCCAGTGCCAGGAGACTGCTGCCATTCTCCACCGCTGCCTGGTGCCTGCCGGTGTGTCCGGCACGGTCACCCGGGCGGTGCAAAGCGGGGCTTACACCGTGGAGGACGTGCTGGTGGAGGTCACTGACCCCCGCGGCAAGGTGACCCAGCTCAAGCTCTCCTCCCGCTGCACCATCCGGAAGGCCCGGCCCATCGCCCAACGCCTTCCCATCCACCGGCCCCTCATCACCGGCCAGCGGATTTTGGACACCCTGTTCCCCATTGGCAAGGGAGGGGCTGCCGCCATTCCCGGCCCCTTTGGAGCGGGCAAGACGATGACCCAGCACCAGCTGGCCAAGTGGTCGGACGCCGACATCATCGTCTACTTAGGCTGCGGGGAGCGGGGCAACGAGATGACCCAGGCGTTGGAGGAGTTCTCCCAGTTGAAGGACCCCCGCAATGGCCTGCCCCTGATGAACCGCACCATTTTGATTGCCAATACCTCCAACATGCCTGTGGCCGCCCGTGAGGCCTCGGTGTACACTGGTATGACCATCGCCGAGTACTACCGGGATATGGGCTACCATGTGGCACTGATGGCCGACTCCACCTCCCGTTGGGCGGAAGCTCTGCGTGAAATTTCCGGCCGCCTGGAAGAGATGCCCGCCGAGGAGGGCTTCCCCGCCTACCTGGCCTCCCGTCTGGCGGAGTTCTACGAGCGGGCGGGCTATGTGGAGACACTGGAGGGCAAGGAGGGCTCCGTCACCGTCATCGGCGCTGTGTCCCCCCAGGGCGGCGACTTCTCCGAGCCGGTGACCCAGAACACCAAGCGATTTGTCCGCTGCTTCTGGGCCTTGGATCGAAGCTTGGCCTACGCCCGCCACTTCCCCTCCATCAACTGGCTCAATTCTTACTCTGAGTACACGGTGGATTTCAAGGACTGGTACAGTGAGAACGTCTCTCCGGATTTTGCCCCCTGCCGGCAGCGCATTGCAAACCTGCTGCGGGAGGAAAGCCAGCTGATGGAGATTGTCAAGCTCATCGGCTCCGACATTCTCCCCGAGAGTCAGAAATTGATTATGGAGACCGCCCGCCTCATCCGCCTGGGCTTCTTGCAGCAAAATTCCTATCACCCCATGGATACCTATGTGCCGTTGAAGAAACAGCTGTTGATGATGCAGATGATCCTGCGGCTCTATGACGGGGTGAAGGAGGGCATTGATCGCTCCATCCCCCTGTCCCAGTATACCGCCACCGGCGTGTTTGACGCGGTGGTGAAGATGAAGTACGAGGTTCCCAACGAAGACCTGTCCAAGTTTGACGACTATGCTGCCCTCATCGACCGGGCCCTGGAGCAGGTCAATACTGCCAACAGCTGAGGTGACTGCCATGAGATTGGAATATACCGGACTATCAGACCTGAACGGCTCTCTGGTGGCCCTGGAAGGGGTTTCCGGCGTGTCTTACGACGAGATGGCCGAACTGGTGATGGAGGACGGCTCCCACCGCTATGGCCGTGTCATTCTCATTGAAGGGGACAAGGCGGTGCTTCAGGTGTTTGAGGGCACCCAGGGCATTTCCCTGGAGAATACCTCCACCCACTTTACTGGCCGTCCCATGGACATCGCCCTGTCCAAGGAGATGCTGGGCCGCGTCTTTGACGGCGCAGGCCGTCCCATTGACGGGCTGGGTGAGCTCTACCCCGACGAGCGGCGCAACATCAACGGCTCCGCCATCAACCCTGTGAGCCGCCAGTACCCCCGCAGCTGCATTTACACCGGCGTGTCTGCCATTGACGGCACCTCCACCCTCATCCGGGGCCAGAAGCTGCCCATCTTTTCCGGGGCCGGTATGGCCCACAACGAGTTGGCCGCCCAGATGGTGCGCCAGGCCCGTGTGGCCGGAGACGACGGAGAGTTTGCCATTGTCTTTGCCGCCATGGGCGTGAAAAACGACGTGGCCGAGTTCTTCCGCCGCAACTTTGAGGAGTCCGGGGCCTTGCCCCGGGTAGCGATGTTCCTCAACCTGGCCTCCGACCCCATCATTGAGCGTATTTTGACCCCCCGCTGTGCCCTGACCGCTGCGGAGTACCTGGCTTTCAACCACGGCTATCATGTGCTGGTGGTGATGACCGACATGACCTCCTACTGTGAGGCTGTGCGTGAGTTCTCCTCTTCCAAGGGCGAGATTCCCTCTCGAAAGGGCTTCCCCGCCTACCTGTACTCCGACTTGGCCTCTCTGTACGAGCGGGCGGGCATGATTGTGGGCAAGCAGGGCTCCGTGACCCAGGTGCCCATCCTCACCATGCCCAACGACGACATCACCCACCCCATCCCCGATTTGACGGGCTACATCACCGAGGGGCAGATCGTGCTGGACCGGAACATGGACCAGTCCGGCGTGTATCCCCCCATCAATATTCTCTCCTCCCTGTCCCGTCTGATGAAGGACGGCATCGGCGAAGGCTACACCCGGGCCGACCATCCCTCCTTGTCCAACCAGCTGTTTGCCTCCTACTCCAAGGTGCAGGACGCCCGCAGTTTGGCCTCGGTCATCGGTGAGGATGAGCTCTCCCCCCTGGATCAGAAGTACCTGCGCTTTGGCCGCGCCTTTGAGCAGTATTTTGTCTGCCAGGGCCAGCAGGAGGACCGCTCCCTGGAGCAGACCCTGGAACTGGGCTGGGCGTTGCTCACCATCCTGCCCCGGGGCGAACTGGACCGCATCAGCGACAAGGAGCTGGACGAGCACTACAAGGAAGGTGCCTTCGAGACGCTGGGCGAGCTCTGATTGGAGATCTGATGGAAAGGGGGTGGCCCAATGGCTGCCGTACTGCCCACCAAGGGCAACCTCATGGCCGCCAAGCGCTCTCGTGCGCTGGCAAGTACAGGCTATGAGCTGATGGACCGGAAGCGGAACATTCTGGTCCGGGAAATGATGACATTGATGCAGGATGCCCAGCGCATCCAACGGGAGATCGATCAGGTGTTCCAGTCGGCCTATATGGCTCTGGCCAAGGCCAACATTGAGTTGGGCCTGTGCGACCGCATTGCGGAGGGCGTGGAGCCGGATCACAGCCTGGACATTCGCTGGCGGTCGGTGATGGGGGTGGAGCTGCCCCACATCCCGGACAACACCCCGCCGTTAAGCCCCAGCTATGGCTTTGCCTATACCTCTCCCGCCTTTGACCAGGCCTACATCCAATTTGCCAAGGTCAAGGATTTGACGAGGCGCATGGCGGAGGTGGAAATCTCCATCTACCGTCTGGCCCAGGCCATTAAGAAGGCGCAAAAGCGGGCCAATGCCCTGAAAAACATTGTCATTCCCGATCTGGACAACACCATTCACTTCATCACCGAGGCGTTGGAGGAAAAAGAGCGGGAAGAGTTTGTGCGCTTGAAGGTCATCAAACGTCAGGCAGGCAAATAACAAAAAGACCCCCAGAAACCGGCATGTTGAACCGATTTCTGGGGGTTTACGCATTCAATTCAGGTCTTCCGCCAGGCCACGGAGAAACTGGGCCACCGTGGGGCGTTGGGCACCCTGGCACATTTGAGCCACCTGGGGCCCACACCGGGTACAGCACAGGGAGATCGCCGTGCGCATGGCACTGTCCACAGAGCCCACATTCATCCCGAAGGTCCGAGCCAGTTCGGGGTAGAGCCGCTTGGTGGCCATGTCCAGGTAGGTGGGGTCCTCTTGGATGAGATGAATGCTGTGCACCAGACAATGGTATCCCTGGTAATTGCCCATCAGGCCCAGGGAACGCAGCTTATTCTCCACAAAAAGGTCCACCATGCTTCCTCACTTCTTTCTCTCTGACTGGATACCATGTTACAGGGAGTCAGGGAGAATGTCAAGGGTTAGGATAGGGTCAGGTCGCCCTCCCGAATCCAGCCTACCCGGCGCAGCACCAGGCCAAAGGCCCAGGTGAGGACCGCGGGGAGGAGGAAACAGATGAGGGCCATGGCCACCCAGTCCATGGCGGTGATGGCGGCCTTGGCACCCAGGGCCACGTCGTTGACCCATCCCGCATACACCCCGATGGGGCCGACCATCCCGCAGGTACCCATGCCCGAGGCCACGCCCCCGGCGGGGTCATTCATCTGGAAGTGGAACACACAGGTGGCCAGGGGTCCGGTGATGGCGGAGGTGAAGATGGCAGGCAACCAGATGCGGGGGTTGCGCACAATGTTGCCCATTTGCAGCATGGAGGTGCCAAGGCCCTGGCTGACCAGGCCGCCCCACCGGTTTTCCCGAAAGGAGAGCACCGCAAAGCCCACCATATTGGCGCAGCATCCCGCCACGGCGGCGCCCCCTGCCAGTCCGGTCAGACCAATGGCGGCGCAGATGGCGGCGGAGGAGATGGGGAGGGTCAGGGCGATGCCAATGACCACCGAGACCAGAATGCCCATCCAGAAGGGCTGGAGGACGGTGGCCCACTCCACAAAATCCCCCACGGCGGAGGCGGCGGTGCCAATGGCGGGTGCCCACCAGGCAGACAGCCCCACGCCCACCAGAATGGTCACCAGGGGGGTGACCAGAATGTCAATCTTGGTCTCCTTGCTCACCAGCTTGCCCAGTTCTGTGGCGATGATGGCAATGAACAGCACCGCCAAAGGGCCACCCGCCCCAGAACCGCCGTCCAGGGTGGTGCTGCCCAGGGCGTTGGCGGCGTAGCCCACGGTGACCAGAGAAAAGAGCACCAGGGGAGGGGCCTGCAAGGCGTATCCGATGGCTACGGCCATGGCCGCCCCGCTCATGGCGGAGGCGTAGCCACCCACCGTCACCAGGGCCGCCAGCCCCAGCTGCTTGCCTAAGGTATTGAGAATGGTACCGATGAGCAGGGAACAGAACAGACCCTGAGCCATAGCCCCCAGGGCATCAATGCCGTACCGTTTGCCCGAGATGACAACATTCTTTCGAGCCAGAAAGTCTTTGAATTTGGACATATGGGTTTCCTCTCCTTTTCTATCCATACAGATGTCATGACACCAATGGGTTTATTATACGTTCTTTTGTGTTTCTGTCAAGATGCAATTTCCACAAGGCTCCTTGCCAGGGGCGGCGAAACCGTGCTATACTGGTATTCTCTGCAAGAGGCAGGGGAGAATCACCGAACTATAAGGAGTATTCCACCATGAATGAGAAGGAAGTCGGCGAAATTCGCCGCCGTTTTAAGGATGAACGCAATGCCATTGGCAGTATCCGGGGCTGCTATGTCAACGAATTGAAACATATTGTGTCCCAGTTCAACCAGCCCTTGTCCATGCTCAGCGAGGACGAGCGGGAGATGTGCCTGGGTGTGCTGCGCAAGACCTTGTCGGGCAAACTGGGAAAGAACCTGCTGCCCATGGAGTTTGAGACGAACCAGGTGGCCTATGGGGAGGAGCACAAGCTGCTCATGACCGTGCGGGACTCCGGCCTCAAGGACGACGCTGCCGTGGAGGAGCTGTTCCGCCGCATCGTGGAGACGGTGGAGTTGGAGGGCAGCTACCTGATTATGTTGGTTCAGGACAGCTACGACGTGCCCTACCGGGGCAAGGACGGGAGCCGTCAGGACGACGGGGGCAGCGAGGTGTACCGCTACATTCTCTGCTCCATCTGTCCGGTGAAGGAGACCAAGCCCGCCCTGAGCTACTACATGCGAGAAAATGAGTTTCACAATCGCCAGATGAACCATCTGGTGGCCCCTCCCGCTCTGGGATTTTTGTTCCCCGCCTTTGATGAGCGCAGCACCAACCTGTATGGGGCTCTGTTCTACACCCGGGACACCAAGGTGTGCCAGGAGGCCATGTGGAGCGAGCTGTTCCGCTGTCAGCCCCCCATGCCTGCCCAGGCCCAGAAGGAGACCTTCCAGACCATCTTCAGCGAATCTCTGGAGGGCCAGGGCAGCTATGAGGTGGTGGAGGGGGTCCACCAGCAGCTGCGGGAGATGATGGAGGTACATAAGGAGAGCCATGAGCCGGAGCCTCTCACCCTGGATCACGGAGAAATGGCTGGGGTGCTGCGCTCCTGCGGCGTGCCAGCCCACTGTGCCGAGGAGTTTGGGCGCAAGTTCCAGGAGGCCTTCGGGGAGGAGACCGCCATCAACCCCGCCAATGTGATCCAGCCCAAGCAGGTGGAGGTGTCTGCCGCCGACGTGACGGTGCGCCTGCCCGCGGAGCAGAGCGATCTGGTGTCCACACGGGTCATCGACGGGGTGAAGTACATTTTGATTCGCGCCCAGGATGGGGTGCAGGTCAACGGCGTGGACATTGCCATTGAGGAATGAGAGACCGAGAAGGAGGAAGCCGGTGGGGTTCCTCCTTTTTTATGTTTTCGTGTTGCAAGGCTCCCTCCCAGGGGGTGCCAGAGGTGGCAGGACATGGAGCGATAAACAGGAAGCTACTTTCCATTTTTTCTTGCGGGTGCTACAATGAAATCAAAAGTTGAGTGACTTGACCCCACCTCTGGGCACAATGTCCAGCCAGTGGACGACGGAAGAGGAACGGAGAGGAAAACATTTTATATGGGAATTTTTGATAAGCGAAAAGGCAGACAGATAAGAGATCAACTTAAAAACAAGGGGTATTTTAGAAAGTATATTCAACAGCAGGAAAGGCGGATCGACCAGTTTACAGATACAATGAAGCAGGGGAAAATCCCGAAAGAAAGGCTTTACTTAGTTGAAACATTTGTGGCCGAACTAAAATCATCGGTACTGACGGCGAAATATGGCATAGGTGCGGATCTAAACGATTTGAGCAAAGAATGGCCGGAAGTTCTTTGCACACTGGCAGAAAACTGGGATGCCACCATCGGCCAAGTGGATCTGATAGATACACTCGCTCTTGCGGTGCTGTATGAGGTGGATGACGCAACATGGAATGTTATTTCAAAAGCTGCCTGTCAATATGGGCGAAAAGATTGGTTGGTTGGATTTTTACTTTCAGCAAGGGGTGGGGGACCAGATTACCTGACATGGGAGGTTTGTGTAAAAAACCCCTATCAAACCTTGCGTGATATTCTTGAAACCAGCCCGAAAAAAGCAGAGGACATCAAAGCATATTTAGAGAAAAAATGGTATAAAGGCCATTATGACCTTCCGTGGTATGACACTCATAAATCTGACGAAATGCTTTATTGCGGATATTGGAGCAATGAAACTGCTGCAGCGGTCAAAATATTGGGAATAGATGATAGTTGTCTGAAAAATCAGCAGTATTATCCGTATGATTTGGCCCACTTCAAAAAATGATTTTGTAGCTTAGTCAAGAGTAGTAACACCCTATCAAGGCGCGACCAACCAGCGGGCAGTACAGGTTGCCAAGGAAGGATGGTGCAACATGAAACGACATACAAAGGCAAGGCACGCCGGGGCGCGGTGTCTCCGGCTGTTCCCGGTGCTGTTGATGTTCTGTTTGGTATGTACCGGTTGTTTGTCCGTATCTACGAAAACGAAGAGAGAAGATGGAACATATAGCACAGGGGAGGCGATGAGTGGAAAAGCTTACGATATGGCCATGGAAACGTTCTTCACTGCCTTAGACCATGGTGACGCTGCGGCGGCCCGGTCCGTCTTTTCTCCAGAGGCCCTGGCGGCAGACCCACTGCTGGATGAAACGCTGGAGGACCTATTGGATCTCTACACGGGCCCTCTGGAGATGAACGAGCGTCTCAGCGTTGGCGTGGATGATGCAACGATGTCCTACGGCAAGTTCCGCGTGATCCAAGATAGCGTACGCTTTCTTCGGGCGGGTGGAACATCCTATTGGTGCGACTTCAAAATGACGTCAGCAGACGACTGGAATGCTGACGCCGTGGGTGTTAGCTGCGTCCGTTTCTACACCATCGACGCCTATTGCAGCTTACAAGCTGGACTCTGGGAGCGGGAGGAGGATGATGGTTTAGGCCTCTCCCTCTACGAAGGCCCGGATGTGGACGGTGAAATCCGTATCGTCGACAGGACACCCCTCATCTGGACCGAAACAGCCACTCTGGATACCCAAGAAGTGTTGGCATTTCTGGAAGGTGGCAATGTGGCTTACGATGCCTTCGTTGCCCGATTCGGCCCCCCGGCAGCGACGTGGCATGGCTGGAAGGCTTATTACGCTCTGCCGTCAGAGGACGATCAACCCCGCTATTTGGATTTAGCGGTCAACGAGGCAACGCATGATATTTATGTTGCCAGCATCAGAAGTGAACTGGAGTGGCTGGAATATATCTGGAGTGAATCCGGTGGCGATGATGGAGAATGAATGATCTGCACCTGCCTCGTTGCCCTGGGCTTTTTGTTGTGCATCTCTACTATGATAAAACGTCGCATTTTGTCGCATCTACATAAAAATGTAAAACTTAAAATCCCCCCTTGACTTTGAGGGAAAGGATGCTACAATGTACTTAAATTATTTTACTTAAATAATTTTAACTAAAAACATGGAAATAATCAAAGGAGCTGTCAATATGGATTTCGAGCAGATTAAGGACATCATTGTGGAGACTCTCAACTGCGACGCCGACAAGGTGACCATGGACGCCCGTCTGGCTGAGGATCTGGATGCCGACTCTCTGGCTGCTGTGGAGCTGTCCATGGCTCTGGAAGAGGCCTTCGGCGTGACCATCGAGGACGAGGCTCTGCCCCAGATGAAGACTGTGGGCGATCTGGTGGCCTATCTGGAGAGCCACCAGGGCTAATCATACGGGAGAGAAGAAGGGCACCGGGATCTCCGGTGCCTTTTTTCCGAAAGGAGGAGCTATGACCAATCAAGAAATTTACGAGCTGATGGCTCGTTTTGACCAGAGTGGGCTGACCACGTTGAAAGTGACCCGGAAGGACTTCTCCCTGGAGTTGGGCAAAGGTGCCGCCGTGGGGGCCCCTGCCGCTCCTGTCCCTGCGGCGGTGGCAGCGGCCCCTGTGGCGGAGCTCGTGGAAGAGGGCACCTGCATCACCGCCCCCCTGGTGGGCACCTTCTATGCCGCGCCTGCCCCCGGCGCAGACCCCTATGTCAAGCCCGGCCAGAAGGTGCGTCAAGGTGACGTGTTGTGCCTGGTGGAGGCTATGAAAACCATGAACGAGATCAAGGCCCCCTGCGACTGCGTGGTGGAGGCGGTGCTGGCCCAGGACGGGGAACTGGTGTCCTTTGGTCAGAACCTGATCCGCTACCGGGAAGGGTGAGAGGCATGTTTCGACGCATTCTCATTGCCAACCGGGGGGAAATTGCCGTGCGCATCTTCCGGGCCTGCCGGGAAATGAACATCCAGCCTGTGGTGGTGTACTCCCAGGGGGATGCCGACGCCCTCCATGTGCAGCTGGCTGAGGAGGCCTACTGCATCGGGCCTGCCCGGTCTGCCGACAGCTATTTGAATATGGATGCCATTCTCACCGTGGCCCAGCGCACCGGCTGCGATGCGCTCCACCCCGGCTACGGCTTTTTGTCGGAAAACGCCGACTTTGCCGACGCCTGTGCCCAGGCGGGGATTGCCTTCATTGGCCCCTCCGGGGACGTGATCCGCAAGATGGGCAACAAGGCCGCCGCCCGAAAGCTGATGCAGGAGGCGGGGGTGCCGGTGGTGCCCGGCTCCGACGGAGCGGTGGACACCCCCGAGCAGGCCAAGGCCCTGGCCGACCAGATGGGCTATCCCGTGCTCATCAAGGCCGCCGCCGGCGGCGGCGGGCGGGGGATGCGACGGGTGTATGACCCCGACCAACTCATCCCCCTGTTCCAGGAGGCGCGCAGCGAGTCGGTGGCCTGCTTTGGCAGCGACGAGATGT
>CALXDO010000120.1 GCA_944387075.1 uncultured Oscillospiraceae bacterium
CGCACGAAGGAGTAGGCCTCCTCCAGCTTCTTCACGGTCTTCTGCAGGTCAATGATATAGATACCATTGCGCTCGGTGTAAATGTAGGTGGCCATTTTGGGGTTCCACCGACGGGTCTGGTGGCCGAAGTGCACGCCGGCCTCCAGCAGCTGCTTCATAGATACGACTGCCATTGATTTGTTCCTCCTAAAATTTAGTTACTACCTCCGAGGGCCTCATCTCTTGCGCCAACCTTCCGAGGAAAGCACACGACGAAAAATCCGCCCTCGTGCGGAATGCCCTGACATTCTATCACAGGACTTGGGGTTATGCAAGAGCTTTTTCGCAGAATCTACCGAAAAAAATCAAGGTTCTCTGGAATCTGCGGCCGCCGCGGCTGTGGTACGCCGCTGCTGCCCATCCACCAAAATCAGATCTTCGCCAAAGCGGGTGATGGAGGTCCAGGGGAATACTGTGTCCGGGTCCCGGCCCAAAAGGCCGAACCAGCGGGCTTTTCCACGGATGATGATGCTTTGAATGGTGCCGGCCTGGGCGTCCACCTCCACGTCTCCTATGTAGCCGTACCGAGTTCCGTCGGCGATGTCAATGACTTCTTTGTACTGCAACTCAGAAATATTGCAAATCATCGTCTTCCCTCCCAAAGGATTGATTTATATAATGTATCCGGTTGTAGTTTCCGGTATACCGGAGAAAAACCAGAAGATTTGGGAAAAAATTAATTTTCCCACTAGGCAAGACGAGGATTCTGTATTAGAATAGAACCGATCATAAAATTCGGAGGTATCACCCCATGAGTGAATGGAAGTATAAGCGTGTTCTGCTGAAGGTCAGCGGCGAGGCTCTGGCCGGGGAGGCAGGCCGCGGATTGGATTTTGAGGTCATCGACCAGGTTTGCGATGTGATTGCCCGGTGCAACAAGGAAGGCATTCAGGTGGGCATCGTGGTAGGCGGCGGCAACTTCTGGCGCGGGCTGAAGGACGGCAAGGGCATGCGTGAGCGCACCCGTGCCGACCACATGGGTATGCTGGCCACCACCATCAACTGCCTGGCTCTGGCCGACATTCTGGAGCAGAAGGGCGTGGACGTGCGGGTGCAGACCGCCATTGAGATGCGGGCTATGGCTGAGCCCTACATCCGCTCCCGGGCCATTCGCCATCTGGAGAAGGGGCGTGTGGTGATTTTCGGCTGCGGCACTGGCAACCCCTTCTTCTCCACCGACACCGCTGCGGTGCTGCGGGCGGCTGAGATTGATGCCGACGTGATTTTGCTGGCCAAGAATGTGGACGGCGTGTATTCGGCCGATCCCCAGGTGGACCCCAATGCGGTGAAGTATGACACCATTACCTATGATGACATCCTGGCCCAGCATCTGCAAGTGATGGATTCCACCGCCACGTCTCTGTCCATGGACAACAAGATTCCCGTGATTCTCTTCGCCTTGAAGGACCCGGAGAACATTCTCCGTGCAGCCCGTGGGGAGAAGATCGGCACCATTGTGAAGGATTAAAGGAGGACACTACCATGACTGAGTTGTGCAAGCCCTTTGATGGGAAGATGCTCAAGACCATTGAGGTGGTCAAGAGCGATTTCGCCGGTGTGCGCGCCGGCCGCGCCAATGCCGGCGTTCTGGATCGCATCCAGGTGGAATACTATGGTACTCCCACCCCCATTCAGCAGGTGGCCAGCATCTCCACCCCTGATCCCCGCACCCTGGCCATCCAGCCCTGGGACAGCTCTATCCTCAAGGACATTGAGCGGGCCATTCTGAGCTCTGATCTGGGCATCAATCCCCAGAACGATGGCCGTGTCATCCGCCTGGCCTTCCCCCAGCTCACCGAGGAGCGGCGCCTGGAACTGACCAAGCAGGTGCGCAAGTACGGCGAGAGCGGCAAGGTTGCCATCCGCAACATTCGCCGGGACGCCATGGAGCACTTCAAGGATTTGAAGAAGAAGTCTGAGATCACCGAGGATCAGTACAAGGATTACGAGGACGAGATTCAGACCATCACCGATAAGCGGTGCAAGGAAATCGACACGCTCACCGCCGAGAAGGAAAAGGAACTCATGGCGGTGTAAGGCCTGCCAAATGGATGCACACTGCGGGGCGGATCATCTCGCCCCGCTTGTGTTGTATTTTTGGGATGAAATGTCCATACTTTGAATAAGATTAGGATGCGTGTATATGGCGTTATTTAATCGGAAAACGGCCCAGCCTCAGGTGGATATGAGCCGCCTGCCCCGGCATGTGGCCATTATCATGGATGGAAATGGCCGCTGGGCGAAAAAGCGTGGCCTGCCCCGCAAGGCGGGACACGCCGCCGGGGCGGAGACCTTCCGCACCATTGCCACGTTTGCCAAGGAGCTGGGGCTGGACTACCTCACCGTGTATGCCTTCTCTACAGAGAACTGGAAGCGGCCGGAGGACGAGGTGTCCTCCATTATGGGTCTTTTGGAGCGGTATCTGAAAGAGGCCATCGAGACCATGGCCAAGGACAAGGTGAAAATGGCCTTTTTTGGAGATCTGTCCCCCTTAAGTTCCAAGCTGCAGGAACTGTGCCGCCAGACCGAGGAAATCTCCAAGGGCTATGAGGGCTGCCAGGTGAACATTTGCTTCAACTATGGGGGCCGGGCAGAGATCATGCGGGCTGCGGCAGAGTTTGCCCGCCGGTGCCAGCAGGGGCTGGCCCAGCCGGAGGATTTGACCGAGGAAGTGATGGGCAATCTCCTCTATTCGGCGGGGGTTCCAGACCCGGATCTGGTGATTCGCCCCAGCGGAGAGGTGCGCATTTCCAATTTTCTGCTGTGGCAGTCTGCCTATTCTGAGTTTTATTTTACCGATGTGCTGTGGCCGGACTTTACCAAAGAGGAGCTGCTGCGGGCACTGGCCAATTACCAGAATCGCTCCCGGCGATTCGGAGGAGTGTAAGCGATGTTGGTACGAATTGCGGTCGCAGTGGTGTTTGTGCCCCTGTTGCTGTTGGCGATGCTGCCCAGCACGCCGTTGGTGTGGTCCATCGTGGTGGCACTCATTGCCGCCATTGCCTCGTTTGAACTGCTGCGGGCGGCAGGGGAGGATAAAATTTCCCCCTGGATGACCGGGGTTGCTGTGCTCTCCGCCATCCTCATCCCTTTGGGGTGCTGGATGGGGAAGGGGACTACCGCGGTGAGTGTGTGTACCTTTGTGGTTATGGCAGTGTCTTTCTGGTGTGCCATCCGAGCCTATGACGAGGGCGGCGCTCCCATTGGGTTTTACCATGTGATGCTCACGCTTTTTTCCGGGGTGCTCATTCCGCTGGGTCTGTCCGCGCTGGTTCTGCTGAAAAAAATGGACAACGGGGAGTTTTGGGTGCTTTTTGCAGTGCTTATGGCCTTCATCACTGACGCAGGGGCCTACTTTGTGGGGGTTTTCCTGGGCAAACACCGGGGCATCACCCGCGTCAGCCCCAACAAAAGTCTGGAAGGATATATTGGCGGCTTTGTCTTTGGGGTGCTCTACGCCCTGGTATACGGCTGGATCATTCAGACGCTCAGCCATTTCCCGGTGAATTTCCTGCCCCTGGTGCTATCAGGGCTGGTGGGAGCCCTAGCCACGGAGCTGGGTGACCTGTCCTTCTCCTTCATCAAACGGGAGTTTGGGGTGAAGGACTATGGGCATCTGCTGCCCGGACACGGTGGGATGCTGGACCGGTTTGACAGCATGATCTTCTGCGCCCCTGTGGTGCTCTTCATTCTCCAGGCCATCCCCCCCGTGTGAGGAAAGCCTGGGCCAGATATAGAAATCGAGGGATCGTATGAAACGAAGCTTATCCATTCTAGGCTCCACCGGCTCCATCGGGCGTCAAACCCTGGAGGTGGCCCAGGCCTGTGGCCACAAGGTGGCGGCGCTGACGGTAAACCGCAGTGTAGAACTGGCAGAGCAGCAGGCCCGACAGTTTCAGCCTGAATTGGTGGTGGCGGTGGAGGAAGCCGCTGCCCGGGATTTGAAACAGCGGCTGGCTGATACCGCCGTGCGTGTGGTGGGGGGCCGGGAGGGCCTGATGGCGGCCGCCACGCTGCCCCATGCGGACACGGTGGTCACGGCGGTGGTGGGCATTGCCGGCCTGGAGCCCACCCTGGCCGCCATTGACGAGGGCAAGCGCATTGCCCTGGCCAACAAAGAGACTCTGGTGTGTGCCGGGGATTTGGTGATGCAGCGGGCGGAGGAGAAGGGGGCGGAAATTGTCCCGGTGGATTCCGAGCACTCCGCCATTTTCCAGTGCCTCCAGGGCAGCAAGGACCGGGGTGAGGTGCGCCGCCTCATCATCACCGCCTCCGGCGGCCCCTTCTTCGGCAAGAGCCGGGTAGAGCTGGAGCATGTGACCCGCGCCCAGGCGTTGCGCCACCCAAACTGGGCCATGGGGGCCAAAATTACCATCGACTCCGCCACTTTGATGAACAAGGGTTTGGAGTTTATTGAGGCCATGCGGCTCTACCACATGCCACCGGAGCAAATCCAGGTGGTGGTGCACCGAGAGAGCATTGTCCACTCCCTGGTGGAGTTTACCGACGGGGCTATTTTGGCCCAGCTGGGCACGGCAGACATGCGGGTCCCCATCCAGTACGCTTTGACCTGGCCCAACCGCACCCCCGGCCCGGCCACGGCGTTGGATCTGCTCACCTGTCCGCCCCTAACCTTTGCCCAGCCCGACCCGGACACCTTCCGCTGTTTGGGGCTGGCACTGGAGTGCGCCAAAACGGGCGGCACCTCCACGGCCATTCTCAACGGAGCCAACG
>CALXDO010000121.1 GCA_944387075.1 uncultured Oscillospiraceae bacterium
GAAAAGGGCATGCACGTGCTGGTCATCCTCACCGACATCACCAACTACGCTGAGGCTCTGCGTGAGGTGTCCGCGGCCAAGAAGGAAGTACCCGGCCGCCGTGGCTTCCCCGGCTACCTGTACACCGACTTGGCCACCATGTACGAGCGCGCCGGCCGTCAGCTGGGCAAGCCCGGTTCCATCACCATGATCCCCATTCTCACCATGCCCGAGGATGACAAGACTCACCCCATCCCCGACTTGACCGGTTATATCACCGAGGGTCAGATCATCCTCTCCCGCGCTCTGTACCGCCAGGGCATCAATCCCCCCGTGGACGTGCTGCCCTCTCTGTCCCGTCTGAAGGACAAGGGTATTGGTGAGGGCAAGACCCGTGAGGACCACGCCAACACCATGAACCAGCTCTTTGCCGCTTACTCCACCGGTAAGGACAACAAGGAGCTGATGTCCATTCTGGGCGAGGCCGCTCTGACCCCCACCGACCTTCTGTACGCCAAGTTTGCCGACGAGTTTGAAAAGCGTTACGTCAACCAGGGCTTTGAGGAGAACCGCTCCATTGAGGAGACCCTGGATCTGGGCTGGGAGCTGCTGTCCATCCTGCCCACCGCAGAGCTCAAGCGCATCAAACAGGAGTATATCGACAAGTATATGCCCAAGAAGGAGGGATAAACAATGGCTGCCACCGTTGTCACTCCCACCCGAATGGAGCTCACCCGGCTGAAACGCAAGCTGAAGACCGCCCAGCGCGGCCACAAGCTGCTCAAAGACAAGCGGGATGAGCTGATGAAGCAGTTTCTGGACACCGTGCGGGAAGTGCGTGCTCTGCGCAGCCGTGTGGAGGCAGATTTGATGCGGGTGCACGGCTCCTTCACCGTGGCCTCCGCCCTGATGAGCGGGGCGGCCATGGAGCAGGCACTGATGTACCCCAAACAGAGTGTGGAACTCACCATGAGTTTCCGCAATGTTATGAGCGTCAACGTGCCCACCTACGAGTACAAGACCCGCACCAGTGACACTTCGGACATCTTCCCCTATGGCTTTGCCAACACCTCTGGCGAGTTGGACTCCGCCGTGGAGGCTTTGGGGGATGTGTTCCAGTCCATGCTCCAGCTGGCCCAGATCGAGAAGACGGCCCAGCTGCTGGCCGAGGAGATCGAAAAGACCCGCCGCCGCGTCAATGCCCTGGAATATGTGATGATTCCCAACACCCAGGAGGCCATCCGCTACATTACCATGAAGCTGGATGAAAACGACCGCTCCACCACCACCCGCCTGATGAAGGTGAAGGATATGCTGCTCAAAGAAGCATTGGAGGAGCAAAAGGCCCGGGATGCCGAGGCCCTGGAGAAATTCGGATAATTACAACAAAGGGATTCCCTTCCATCCGAGGGAATCCCTTTGCGCTTTCTACAAATGGAATGGTCGAATTTTGGCACACCGGAATAAAAGATTGTGAGATATGCACAAAGCGCAATTATCTTGCAAAATATAGGATAAAATCGAATGAATTAATTTAAGGAGAAACAGCAAAATAAAACTGAAAAATAATAAATATTTTCCGTAACTTTTACACATTAGATAGAAAGAGAAAAAAGGATGGAAAATTTTACGAAAATAATGAAAAAGCTGTTTACTTTTACCAAGAAAATATGATAGGATACCGTACACAATTGGATAGGATGGGTTGTTACTGCAAGGGCAAAACCAGATTGACCGGATTCATGTAAACATAGACTTCTGGGGATCTGGTCTTTTCTTTTTGGAGAAGATGACCAACCATCCAAAATCAAACGATACGAGGAGGACGAGAAATGAGACGGCAAGATAAGTCGGCCCAGCCCAAGCATATGGGGCGCAGACTTACGGCTGCAGCCATGGCTGCGGTCATGGGCGTAGGCTGTGTGCGACTGGCTCCGCTCCAGATCAAGGCCCAGGCCCAGGACGCTGAGAAAGCCGGGTATGAGATCTACCCCAACCCCCATGTCATGGACTATTCTGGCAAGGACTACATTGTAAAAAATGAGGTCAACGTGGTGCTGGAAGAGGGCATTGACAGCTACACCAAGGATCGCTTGGATGAGGTGCTGGACCTCAAGGGCATCACCTACACCACTTCTGAGGCTGTGGTGGACGGAAAGACCAACATCCTGGTGGGCATCGAGGGCTCCGGTGAGTACGTAGATACCTATGCCGATGAAAAGGTGACCGTAACCACGGACAAGTTGTTTGACAAGTTGGACTCTTATGTGCTGGACAACCAGAACGGGGTCATTACCGTGGTGGGTAAGGACACCGATGCTGCGTTCTATGGCCTGACCACCCTGTACCATGTGTTTACCCAGATGGACAGCTACACCATCCAGGAGTTCCATGTGGAGGACTGGGCGGACGTGGCCAGCCGTGGCTTCATTGAGGGCTACTACGGCAACCCCTGGAGCACCGAGGACCGTGCCAACCTGATGACCTGGGGCGGTTACTACAAGCTCAATTCCTATTTTTACGCCCCCAAAGACGACCCCAAGCACAACGCCAAGTGGCGTGAGCTGTACACCCAGGAGGAGTTGGAGACCAAGATTCAGCCTTTGGCTGAGGCGGGCAACGCCTCCAAGTGTAAGTTCGTCTACGCACTGCATCCCTTCATGAGCAACCCCATCAATGCCAGCAACTATGATGAGTCCTTGCAAACCCTCAAGGAAAAGTTTGAGCAGACCATGGAGTATGGTGTGCGGCAGATTGCCGTGCTGGCAGACGATGCTGGTGTACCCGGCGGTGCCAACAACGCCACCGGATGGGCTGTTTACATCAAATTGATGGAAGACCTGACCAATTGGGTATCCTCCAAAGAGATGCAGGAGAAGTACCCTGGCCTGAAGGTCACCATTCCCTTCTGCCCCAATGACTACATGGGAAATGGCGGCAGCGCACAGCTGCAGTATCTGGGTCAAAACATGCCTGACTCCGTACCTCTGGTGGTGACTGGCGGTAAAGTGTGGGGTGAGGTGTCCCAGAACTTTACCACGAACTTTACCAGCGGCGTGGGCCGTGGTCCCTACATGTGGATCAACTGGCCCTGCACCGACAACTCCAAGAAGCACCTGATCATGGGTGGCTATACCACCTTCCTGCAGCCTGGTGTGGACCCTGCCAATATCCAGGGCATCGTGCTCAACCCCATGCAGCAGTCGGAACCCAGCAAGGTGGCCATCTTCGGCAACGCCTGCTACTCCTGGAACATCTGGGAGAATGCGGAGCAGGCCGATCAGGCTTGGTATGACTCCTTCAAGTATGTGGATCACAACTCCGCCATGGAGACCGACGCATCCGCGGCCCTGCGTGAGCTGTCCAAGCACATGATCAACCAGAACATGGACTCCCGCGTCACTGCCCTCCAGGAGTCTGTGGAGCTCAAGGAGATCCTCAATCCCTTCAAGGAGAAGCTGACTGCCGGCACAGTGACCGCCGCCGACGTGGATAAGGTGATGGCCGAGTTTGTCAAGCTTCAGCAGGCCGCCCAGACCTACCGGGCCAAGGCCGGGGATCAGAACCTGAAGGAGCAGATTGTCTACTGGCTCAACTGTTGGGATGACACCACCACCGCCGCCATTGCCTACCTCAACGGCGTGAAGGCGGTGCTGGCCAAGGACTCCACCAACGTCATCAAGTACAACACCGAAGGAAAGACCGCCTTTGACAACTCCAAGACCTACGGCTTCCACTATGTGGATCACACCGAGTATGCTGAGGTGGGCGTACAGCACATCGTGCCCTTCATTAATGCACTGGCTACCTATGTCTCCCAGAATGCAGAGCTGGCCATGGACCCCAACAAGGTGATCGGCACCTTCATCACCAACCGCACCGATAACGCGGTCAACGGCACCGAGAAGGCACTGGATGGCGATGATAGCACCTTCGTCAGCTATCAGGATCCTGTGTGGATTCACACCAATGACTATGTGGGAGTGACCTACAACAAGTCCATTGCCATCCACAACATCCGCTTCCTGCTGGGCAACGGCAAGAACCACTTCGAGGCCTCCAAGCTCCAGTACACCACTGACGGTACGGAGTGGAAGGACATCCCCTTGACCGACATGAACAATGCCTTCACCGGAACCCAGGGCCAGTACCTGGAGGTTGTGGTGGAGGAGGACAACCTGCCTGAGAACTTCCAGGCCATGGGCATCCGTCTGGTGGCCACCGCCGACAACAAGCTGGACGCTTACCTGAACGTCCACGAAATTCAGATCAACAAAGAGCAGAGCAATGGCCCCGCCCTGTTGGAGGGCACCTACTCCAGTTCTGAGGGGCTGGCGATCCAGAGCGGCAATTGGAACAACCTCAAGGACGGCAATAACGGAACTGAGGTTTGGCTGTCCAACACAGGTGACAAGACGGTGGCCGGTGCCTACATTCAGTACACCCTCAAGGAGGCCACTGCCATCGGCACTGTGTACTTTGGCCAGGGCGGCAGCAACGCTGGCGATGTTATCAAAGACGGCACCCTCCAGTACCTGGGTGAGGATGGTCAGTGGCATGACGCTGGTTCCATCAACAGCAACAAGGAACAGACCTTCGATCTCAATGGCAAGAACATTGTAGCCACCGCCGTGCGCATTCTCAACAACACTGAAGTGCCTGTGTGGTGGCGTGTGGGTGAGTTCCGGGTCATGGAGGTCACCAAAACCACCAACAGCACCGAGAATGTCTACACCAACCTGGACAACGCCGGTGTCTACTCCGTCCAGGACGAGGGCAAGATCAGCCTGACCTCCGCCAACCTGACCCTGAACAAGGATCAGTACATCGGCGTGGATCTGGGCAACATCAAGACCGTGACCGACGTGGTCACCTCCAAGCTGCCTGCCAATGTGGTGCTCCAGACCTCCCGCAACGGCATCACCTGGACCGCCTATGAGGCTGATACCGACGCCCGCTATGTGCGTGCGCTGGCTCAGGCTGATGGCGTGAAGCTGGACTTGACCGAGTTTGTGGTCAGCTACAAGTATGTGGCCAAGAAGTCCGTGGAGAGTGACTTCGCCAACCAGCAGGCCAGCGATGATATGCGTACCGCCGGCACGGTGAACAACGTCTTTGACGGCGATCTGTCCACCATCGGCATGATCAATGGCTTCCAGGAAGCTGGGAAGCACATCACCTTCGATCTGGGCCAGGTGATCCACTTCTCCTCCATCCGCTACTACATCGTGGAGACTCAGCTCAACTACCTCCGCCACGCCAAGTTTGAGGTGTCCGTGGATGGTAAGGACTGGACTGAGGTCTTGATTGTGGGTAACGATGAGTTTGAAAACGTGTGGGACGATACCACCGCTAAGGACATGCAGGACAAGACCCTCACCCACGACAGCCAGAACCCCGGCTACATGTACGCAGGGGCCACCGGTCTGGATGTGGATGGCCGCTACATCCGCGTCACTCCGTTGAGCTCCTACAACTACCGCTGGACCGGCTTTAGCGAAATTCAGATCAACGGCGGTGCCTATGTCTCTCCCGAAGCCAACCGGGACATCGTCTCCGACATTGTGGAAGAGCAGGGCAAGATTCCCTCCAACGCCCTGGACGGCGACTACTCCACCACCTACAAGCCCAGCCAGGCCAACGGCAGCTTTACCTACTATGTCTCCCAGCCTGAGGGCTTGACCTCCCTGCGTCTGGTGCAGCTGGGTGCGGTGTCCAACGCCACCGTTACCGCCAACTTTGTGGATGGAGCCAAGGAAGTTGTCACCTTGGGCAAGCTGAACCAGGCCATCAACGAGTTTATCCTGCCTGAGGGCAAGACCCTGGAGAGCGTCACCGTGTCTTGGGATGAAGTCATTCCTGAGATTGCTGAGATTGTCACCTCCACCGCTGCTGTAGAGAAGGCGGACAAGGCCGAGCTGGAGAAGGCTCTGGCCGCTGAGCAGCCCACCGACACTTGGGTCACCGACAGCGTGAAGGCCTATGAGGAGGCCAAGGAAGTGGCGCAGAGTGTGTATGACAACACCTACGCCACCCAGGGTGTGGTGGATTCCGCTCTGGGCGCCCTCAACAGTGCCGTCACCAATGCGGTGCTCAAGGCCACCAATGTGACGGAACTGCAAAAGCTGGTGGATGAGATGGTGAGCAATGACCAGCATATCTACACCACCATTCGTTATTACAGCTACTCCTCTGCGGTGGAGAATTTGAAGGCTGCCCTGGCCAATGCGGACAACCTGTCCCAGACCAAGGCCGACGAGCTCAAGACCGCTGTGGAGAATGCCAAGAATGCCCTGGAGTTCTCTACCTACAACCGGGAAGTGGCCCAGATGACCACGGAGGGCTACGTTGCCTTGAACCAGAGCCTGTACAGCAAGGCCACCTTTGACGCCGTCACCGCCGCCAAGGAGGCCATTGAGGCCCTGCTGGCCAAGGATGACGCCACTCCCATGGACTTCATCCAGGCTGTGGCCGATTACCAGGCTGCTGTAGATGCCCTGGCAGACATCACCGGACTGAAGGCCGAGATTGCCAAGGCTGACACCGTGGACGCTGCGCTGTACACCACCGAGAGCTACCAGGCTTACATGGATGCCGTGGAAGCTGCGAAAGCTCTGCTGGAGACCGGAACCAAGGAGCAGGTAAATGAGGCTGTGTCCAATCTCCAGGCTCTGTTCCAGGCGTTGGAGCTCAGCCCCGACACCGAGCTGGGAGCCTTGGTGGCCCAGGCTGAGGCCCTCAAGGGTGAGAACTACACCCAGGCTTCCTATGATGCTATGATGGCTCTGGTGGAGGAGGCCAAGGCCAACCCCGCCGACCGGAGCTACATCCAGAAGATTGCGGATGCCATGAAGGCCCTGGTCAACGTGGAGGCCCTCAAGGCTCAGTACACTGCCGCTCAGGCGGTGGAGGCTGAGAAGTACACCACTTCCTCCTACAAGGTCCTGTCCGATCTGATGGGCCAGGTGGATGCTCTGCTGAAGTCCGGAACCCAGGAGCAGGTCAGTGCCCTGACCACTCAGCTGGATACCGCCATCCGTAGTCTGGTGGTTCGCGCCACTGGCGTGGAGGACTACCGCAACGGCATCACTCTGGAGGCTGCTGACGGCTACACCGCCGAGAGCTATCAGGCATACAAGGATGCTTATGATGCTCTGATGGCTGCTGATCCTGCCAACCTGTCTGCCGATGCGTTCGCTCAGCTGAAGGCCAACTTTGAGCAGGCTAAGCTGAACCTGAAGCATGTGGAGGCGGAGAAGCCCCAGAACAATACCCCCGGCAGCGATGTGCAGACCGGAGATACCCTCAACCTGGTGCCCTATGTGCTGGCTGTGGCTGTGTGTGCCGCCGGCCTGGGTGCTCTGGTGATGGTCAAGAGCAAGAAGAGAGGCTAAGTCTCGGTTCCCTCTGACCAAGTCCAAAAAATATGAAAAATCGGGTGCAACCATTGGGGTTGCACCCGATTTTTCCTTCTGGAGAGATTACTTCTGGACAAAGGCGTCCAGCAGCTTGAGGGTGTTGAGCACGCCTTTTTTGTGGCTGCGCTCATAGCCGTGGGAGGCGAATACCCCGGGGCCAATGAGGCCGTGGCGCACATCCAAGCCTGCGGAGAGAGCGGCGTCCGCATCTGAGGCGTAGTTGGTAAACACATCCACAGCGTAGTCGGCCCCGCTGTCCTTGGCTGCGGCGATGAGCTCACTGGTCAGGGAGTAGTCATAGGGGGAGCGGCCGTCCTTGGCACAGATGGAGACCTTTCGCTCCTCGCCATTCAGGCCGTCTCCTACACAGCCCATGTCCACCGCCACCACGTCGGTGGTGCCGGCAGGGACGGAGGTGGAGCCGCCATGGCCCACTTCCTCGTAGCCGGTGAGATGGAGCCACACGGGGCGGGTGGGGGTTACCTCTCCCTGGGACACCTGACGGGCCAGGGCCAGCAAAATGCCGACGGACAGCTTATCATCCAAAAAGCGGCTTTTGATGTACCCCGAGGGGGTGACGGTGGTGCGGGGATCAAAGCACACCACGTCCCCACAGGAGATGCCCAGGGCCTCCACCTCCTCCTTGGAGAACACCTCCTCGTCCAGCACCACTTCCATGGTGTCAAAGTTGCGGGGCGTGTCGGCGTACTTGGGATTGACGTGGGCGGAGGGGTTGTGCAGCTGGAATGTGCCGGTGTACACCTTGCCCGAGCGGGTCACCACCCGTACGTTCTCCCCCTCGCAGTTGTGGGGGCGCAGGCCGCCCACATTGATGATGTGAATGCGGCCCTCCCCGGTGATGCGGGTAATCATCCCGCCCAATGTATCCAGGTGGGCCAGCAGCAGCAGGCCGTTTTCCTGGGGGAGGTGGGGGGTGAGGTTGACCAGCACCGCCCCTTTGCGGGTATACTGGGGTTCAAACCCCAGTTCTTTCAGCTGGTGGTGCGCATATTCTGCCGCCTTCTTGGTGTATCCAGAGGGGCCGTCAATGGCCAGCAAAGCCATGGTCTGCTCGACGGCATAGGTTACCATTTGTTCCACAGTGTATCGCTTCCTTTATCGGTAGTTGGGCGGTGGCAACCGCCGGACTTTAGTATAGCACAGCGCAGCGGAAGGGCGCAAGCTTACATGTGGGTCTGCTCCAGCAGAGAGCGCAGCAGGGCACAGTGTTTCGCCCCCGCCTGGGCCAACTGGGCATAGAGCTGTGCCAAATCTTGATGGGATGCCTTGGGCCGACAGGTGTGAAACTCCTCGGTGAGGGTCTGGCAGCGTTGGTAGAGCTGGCGCAGCCCGCCCACATAGGTGGTCATCCGGGGCCGGGTGAGCTGTGCCACCGGCCAGTACCGCACCCCGGACTGGAGAAAGTAGGCGGTGGAGAGCTGCTTGGCCTGTTGATGGAGTTGGGCGGCCAGGTTGGTCATCTGTCGGGCTTGATTGCCTGCCCGCCGCACCAGAAGCCGGGCGATCTGCCACTGTTCCAGACTGTCCAACACCTGCTGGCGCAGGCAACAGGGCTGTGGTCTGGGGGGTGTGGGGCGGGGCCGCGGAGGGGCGGGGTGCTGCGGGGCCATGACAGGCTGAGCAACCGGTTGGGAGACTGATTCTGAGGCGGGCTGAGCGACTGGCTCTAAGACCGGTTGCGCGGCTGGTTTCGACACCGGCACCGGTTCCGGCTGGGGAGCGGGGGCGGCTGCGGCGGTCTCTTTGGGGGAATCCGATGTACCCATCACCCGGGCCCACACCCGCTGGAACACCTCCTGGCTATCTGAGCGAGAATTCATGATCTCATCCATGGGAAAACACCTCCTAAATACCCTATTCTATGCTTGAATCCAGGGATTGCCACGGTTGACATGAAGGTATAATCATGATATACTAAGCAAACCATAGAAGAGAACTATGAATTATAAGCCGCTCCCTTTGGGGGCGGTTTCAAACGGGAGATTTGTACTATGTTGGAATTGAAGCATCTGACCTTCTCTGTGGAGGGAGAGGGGAATCAGAAGGAGATTTTGAAGGATGTCTCTCTGGAGGTTCAAGAGGGCACCTTCCTGGTGGTCACCGGCCCCAATGGCGGCGGCAAGACCACCTTGGCCAAGACCATTATGGGCCTCAACCAGCCCACCTCTGGCCAGATCATCTGGAACGGGGAGGACATCACCGGCCTGAATATTACCGAGCGGGCCCGCCGGGGCATCAGCTATGGCTTCCAGCAGCCCCCCCGGTTTAAGGGCCTGCGGGTGTGGGATCTACTCAGCCTGGCTTCGGGAAACCCGAAGCTGACCCACGCCGAGGGCTGTCAGCTGCTGACCCAGGTGGGCCTGTGCGCGGCTGACTACATTGACCGGGAGGTGGACAATTCCCTGTCCGGCGGCGAAGTCAAGCGCATTGAGATTGCCAGCATTCTGGCCCGCAAATCCCCGCTGATGATTTTTGACGAGCCCGAGGCTGGCATTGACCTGTGGAGCTTTGCCAAGCTCACCGAGACCTTCCGCTATATCCACGAGAAGCGCTCGGCCACCATCATCATCATTTCCCACCAGGAGCGCATCATCAGCCTGGCCGATGAAATCGTTATGATTGCCGGGGGTGAAGTGGTGGAGCGGGGGGCCAAAGAGGAGATGTTCCCCAAGATTTTGGAAAACACCCAATCCGGGTGCGCCTTTGTGAAGGGAGGAGCCCAGGCATGAATTCCATTGACACCCATCTGCTCCAGGAGATTGCAGACCTGGAGCGTGTCCCCCAGGGGGCGTACAACATCCGCAAAAACGGCAAGCTGGAGGGGCGCAGCAACTCCGCCAATATTGTCATCGAGAGCAAGGAGGACAAGCCGGGCATTGACATCCACATTGCCCCCGGTACCGTCAACGAGTCCCTCCACATTCCTGTCATCGTCACCCAGACCGGCCTCACCGATCTGGTATACAACGACTTCCACATTGGAGAAAACAGCGATGTGAGCATTGTGGCCGGCTGCGGCATCCACAACTCCGGCTGTGAGACCGCCCAGCACGACGGCGTCCACACCTTCTATGTGGGCAAAAATGCTAAGGTGCGCTATGTAGAGAAACACTACGGCGAGGGAGAGGGCATCGGCAAGCGGATTCTCAACCCCCACACCATCGTCTACCTGGACGAGGGTGCCTCCATCGAGCTGGAGACGGTGCAGATCCGGGGGGTGGACTCCACCCGCCGCTACACCAAGGTGGAGATGGAGGCAAACGCCGAGGCGGTGGTCACCGAGCGTCTGCTCACCCATGGCGATCAGTTTGCCGAGAGCAAAATGGAGGTCGTCATGAAGGGAGAGGGTGCCCGTACCCAGGTCATTTCCCGCTCTGTGGCCCAGGATAACTCGGTGCAGGTGTTCTATCCCCAGGTGCAGGGGGACGCCCCTTGCTTCGGACATGTCCAGTGTGACTCCATCATCATGGACCATGCCAAGGTCAGTTCCATCCCCGCCATTGTGGCCAATCACATGGATGCCCAACTTGTCCACGAGGCCGCCATCGGCAAGATTGCCGGGGATCAGCTTCTGAAGCTCATGACCCTGGGGCTCACCGAGGAAGAGGCTGAGCAAAAGATTCTGGACGGATTTTTGCGCTGAGGAGCGAGGGTATGAAGCCGTTGAAGCAAAAGGTGAGCATTACCCTGGATGAGGACGTGGTGGAGAAGTTGAAGGTGCTGGCGGAGGACTGTGACCGGTCTCTGTCCCAGTACATCAATTTGATCTGTAAGATCCATTTGAAGCAGCAAGAAGAAAAGAAATAAAACGATCCCGGTATGGATGCCGCTGCATCCATACCGGGATCGTTTTATGTGCTGGTTAAGGTCTCCTCCAGCAGCGTCAAAAACCGCCGCAGGGTGGGACTGCGGTTTTCCGAGAGGTAGGACACTCCAAAGGACAGAGGCGGACAGTCCTCCACAGGGATGTAACGCAGGGAGGAGGAGCGCAGTTGGGGAAAGTCAGCCATCACGGAAAAGGCATAGCCTGTTTCCACCAGGGTGAAGAGTACCTCTTGGTTTTCACAGAACATCACCTGTTCTGGAGGTTTGGAGGTGACAATTTGGCCCTGTATGGCAAAGACAGAAGGGGGACACATGGGCGGGCGGCAGGCAGCGATGCGGCCCGCTTCCTTGAGCTGCTCCACCGTCACGGTTTCGGCCTGGGCCATTGGGTGGTCTTCCCGGCAGACAAACACCAGCGGACAGCGCAGCAGTTCCCGGTAGACGCTGGTTTGGGGGGCTGTTTCCTGGAAGGTGAACATCACTTGAATGTCCCCCTCTGTGAGCAGGTTATCCAGCGCACTCAGAGGAATGAGTCGCAGCAGAGGGAGTACCCGAGTCTCCTCTTGCCGAAGCCGCTCCAGGGCGGGGCGGATGAGACGGAGATCGGCTCTGCTGCGGCAGCCGATGCCCAGACGCAGGGGCCGCACCTGGAAGCTGCCCTTTACCTGCGCCCGGGAGAGGTTGGTGAGATCCAGAATCTTTCCCGCATACTGCAAAAACATGTGACCCTCTTGGGTCAGACGCACCTTTTTGCTGGTGCGGTGAAACAAGGCCACTTCCAACTCGTCCTCCAGGGTCTTGATCTGATGACTCACCGCCGGTTGGGTCAGGCGCAGATGCTGCGCCGCCCGGGAGAAGTTGAGAAAATCCGCTACTGCCAAAAAACACTCCAGCTGCGTGGTGTTCACGGGACTTCCTCCTAATCTGTATGACAATAAAAGTATTTTATAAATCATAACAGATTTGAATTTCCCTTACAAGGGGGGAATGTGCTATAAATGGAAGAGAAACCGAGAAGAAGACAACCGAAATATGCAGGGAGTGTCCACCTCAGACGGCCTTGCCAGAAATAACTGGTAAAGCCGCTTGTTTTTTCGAGAGATGCTCCAAAAGGAGGCACAAAACGTGAAAAAAGTTCTGCAACAGCTCAGGCAATACCGCAGAGATACTCTGTTGTGCATTGCCATGGCGGCTTTGGAGGTCTTGATGGAGATTATGCTTCCCTTCATCACGGCTCGGCTTATTGATGAAGGGTTGGATGCCGGCAATTTGCCGGTGGTGTACCGCTATGGCGGAATCATGGTGATTCTGGCCTTGGTAGCCCTGGTGTTCGGCGCGGGAGCGGGCAAATACGCCGCCAGCGCCTCTTCGGGGCTGTCCGCCAATCTCCGGGAGGCCATTTACGAGCGGATTCAAACCTTTTCCTTTTCCAACATTGACAAGTTCAGCGTCCCTGGCCTGGTCACCCGCATGACCACCGATGTGACCAACGTGCAAAACGCCTTTATGATGGTGATTCGCATTGCGGTACGGGCCCCCATGATGTTCATGTTCAGCTTTGCCATGTGTCTGATGATCAGTCCCCCCACCAGTCAGATGTTCCTGATTGCCGTGGTGTTTCTGGTGGTGGTGCTGGGCAGCATCATGGTGGTGACATTGAAGATTTTCAACCAGGTGTTTCAAAAGTACGACGACCTCAATGCCAGCGTGCAGGAGAACATCTCCGCCATCCGGGTGGTGAAGGCCTTTGTGCGGGAGGACTACGAAAACAGCAAGTTCTCCAAGGCCGCGGCCAACCTCTACCGGATGTTTGTCAAGGCCGAGGGGCTACTGGCTTTCAACAACCCCGCCATGATGCTGGCGGTGTACTTCTGCGTCCTCTCCGCCTCCTGGATGGGGGCCAAGTACATCGTGGGCGGCACCATGACCACCGGCGACCTCACCAGCCTGTTCAGTTATATCATGTCTCTGCTCATGAGCTTGATGATGCTGTCCATGGTGGTGGTGATGATCAGCATGTCCATGGCCAGTGTGCGCCGCATTGGAGAGGTGCTCTGCGAGACCCCCGACTTGGAGGACCCGGCCCAGCCGGTGATGGAAGTGCCGGACGGACGCATCGACTTCGACCATGTCAGCTTCTCCTACAAGCATGGCAGCGGAAAGGATGCCCTGTCCGACATTGATCTGCACATCCGCGCCGGGGAGACCATCGGGGTCATCGGCGGCACCGGTTCGGGCAAGAGCAGCCTGGTCAACCTGATTTGCCGGCTCTACGACGTCAGCGAGGGCAGCGTGAAGGTAGGCGGTTTGGATGTGCGGGAGTACGACATGGAGGCCCTGCGCAACCAGGTGTCGGTGGTGCTTCAAAAGAACACCCTCTTCTCCGGCACCATTCTGGAGAACCTGCGGTGGGGCAACCCGGATGCCACCGAGGAGGAGTGTGTAGCGGCCTGTCAAGCCGCCTGCGCCGATGAGTTTATTGACCGCATGCCTGACGGCTACCACACCTACATCCAGCGGGGTGGCTCCAACGTGTCCGGCGGTCAGAAACAGCGGCTGTGCATTGCCCGTGCCCTGCTGAAAAAGCCCAAAATCCTCATTTTGGACGATTCCACGTCCGCCGTAGATACCGCCACGGACGCCCGCATTCGCACCGCCATGGCCCAGCAGATCCCCGGTACCACCAAAATCATCATCGCCCAGCGGGTATCCAGCGTGGAGCACGCCGACCGGATTCTGGTGCTGGACAATGGCCGGGTGGATGCCTTTGATACCCACGAGCATCTGGTGGAGCAAAATGCCATTTATCGGGAAATTTATGAATCCCAGGTCAAGGGCGGCGGCGACTTCGATCAGCCCGCTTAAAAGGAGGTTCTCATGGCTATGAATCAAACCAACCAAAGCCGGGGATCAATGGGGGTGCTGGGTCGCACCTTGGGCTATATGCTCCACTACTACGGCCCCCTGTTCGCTCTGGTCATTGTGTGTATCATCATTTCGGCGGTGGCCACAGTGGTGGCTGCCACCTTCCCGCAAACTCTGGTGGATGACTTTATTGTCCCCTTGGTGAAAAGCGGCTCCAGCGACTTCAGCGGCCTGGCCCGGGAGATGGTGAGGCTGGGTGCCATCATGGCAGTGGGTATTGTGGCCTCTTTCGGC
The DNA here is from genome assembly GCA_944387075.1 of uncultured Oscillospiraceae bacterium. GTDB lineage: Bacteria > Bacillota > Clostridia > Oscillospirales > Oscillospiraceae > Enterenecus. The sequence goes on from CALXDO010000121.1 coordinate 14,403, forward strand.
TACAACCGCATTATGGTCAACGTGGGCCAGGGCACCATGCGCCACCTGCGGGACGATCTGTTTTCCAATATGGAGGCCCTGCCCATCGGGTACTTTGACACCCACGCCCACGGAGACATCATGTCGGTGTACACCAACGACGTGGACACCCTGCGCCAGCTGTTGGGGCAGAGCATCCCCCAGGGCATCAACTCCCTCATCACCATGGTGGCCACCCTCATCACCATGATTATCATTAACCCCTACATCACCATCATTTCCGTGCTCACCGCCCTTTTGATGCTGTGGGTCACCGCCACCTTCTCCAAACTCTCCGGCAAGTTTTATGTGCGCCAGCAGCGGGATTTGGGCATCGTGGACGGCTTCATTGAGGAGATGCTGGATGGGCAGAAGGTGGTGAAGGTGTTCTGCCACGAGGAGGCTGCCATGGAGGACTTCTCCAAGGTCAACCAGGCCCTGCGGGAGAGCGCCAACCAGGCCAACCGCTACGCCAACCTGCTCATGCCCATCAACAACAACATCGGCTGGCTGAGCTATGTGGTGGTGGCCATTGTGGGCGCGCTGCTGGCCATCAACGGCATGGCAGGGATGACCCTGGGCACTGTCATCACCTTTGTGGGGCTGAACAAGAGCTTCACCCAGCCCATCAGCCAGGTGAGTATGCAGGTCAACTTTGTGGTCACTGCCGCCGCCGGCGCACAGCGTGTGTTCGACCTGATGGACCAGAAGCCCGAGATTGACGAGGGCTATGTGGAACTGGTGAATGCCAAGGAGGACGCCAACGGCCAGGTGTCTCCCGTGGACTACCGCACCAACGTATGGGCGTGGCAGCATCCCCACAAGGCCGACGGCACCGTCACCTACACCAAGCTGGAGGGCAGTGTGGTGCTGGACCATGTGGACTTCGGCTATACCCCCGACAAGATGGTGCTCCACGATGTGAGCCTGTGGGCCAAGCCGGGACAGAAAATCGCCTTTGTGGGGGCCACCGGCGCGGGCAAGACCACCATCACCAACCTCATCAACCGGTTTTACGACATTGCCGACGGTAAAATTCGCTATGACGGCATCAACATCAACAAGATTAAGAAGGCAGACCTGCGCCGCTCCATGGGCATCGTGCTCCAGGACACCCACCTGTTTACCGGCACGGTGATGGACAACATCCGCTACGGCAGCCTGGAGGCCAGCGACGAGGAGTGCATGGCGGCGGCCCGGCTGGCCAACGCCGATGGCTTCATCCGCCGCCTGCCCGACGGGTACGACACCATGCTCACCGGGGACGGGGCCAACTTGAGCCAGGGGCAGCGGCAGCTGCTGGCCATTGCCCGGGCGGCGGTGGCAGACCCTCCGGTGTTGATTTTGGACGAGGCCACCTCCTCCATCGACACCCGCACCGAGCGGCTGGTGCAGGATGGCATGGACGCACTGATGACGGGACGCACCACCTTTGTCATTGCCCACCGCCTGTCCACCGTGCGCAACGCCGACTGCATCATGGTCATGGAACAGGGCCGCATCATCGAGCGGGGCACCCATGATGAGCTGATTGCCAAGAAGGGCAAGTATTATCAGCTGTACACCGGCAATCTGGCGGAGGAAACCGCATAAATGAGCACAGGGGTGAGCGTTTCGCTCACCCCTGTGTTCGTTCAAAGCCTCGCAGAGTTTTCCCACCCATAGGCGGGAAAAGAATACAAATTCCGTCGGAAAAGGCTCTGCCTTTTTCGGCGATTTCTTAAAGCTGCTGGTACATGGCGCTGGCATCTGCCTTGCCTACAATGTCGGCGGTGGACAGCACTTCCACCCGGATGGCCTTCTCGCCAAACTTCATCTCCAGTACGTCGCCTACCTTCACCTCATAGGAGGCCTTGACCACCCGGCCCCCCACGGTGATGCGGCCGTTGTCACAGGCCTCGTTGGCCACGGTGCGCCGCTTGATGAGGCGGGACACCTTCAACCATTTATCTAATCTCATAAAGAATCCTCCCAATGGAAAGGGGTCAGGCGTTGGACAGCCTGACCCCCTATCGTTTCATTTTGCCACGGTGTCCTTCAAGGCCTTACCAGCCTTGAACACAGGGGTCTTGGATGCGGGAATGTTGATTTGCTCCTTGGTGTGGGGGTTGCGGCCAATGCGGGCGGCACGGCTTTTCACCTCGAAGGAGCCAAAGCCCACCAGCTGCACCTTCTCCTCCTGGGCCAGAGCCTGGGTGATGACCTCCAGAGCGGCGTTGAGGGTGGCTTCGGTGTCCTTCTTGGACAGACCGGTCTTGTCAGCGGCGGCGTTGATGAGATCGGCTTTGTTCATGGTGTAAATCCTCCTAGTCGTTTACAATTCAATGGGTGTCGGGGTGCTTGATGGCGTTCCAGATGGCGTCCAGCTCCTCCAGGCTCATCTCCTCCATCTGCTTGCCCTGGGCGGTAACTTCCTCCTCCACCCGACGGAACCGGGCGGAGAACTTGTCACAGGCGGCCTGAAGGGCATCCTCCGGGTCCACCTTCAAAAAGCGGGCCACATTGACGGCGGCAAAGAGCAGATCCCCCAGTTCCTCGGCGGGGTCGCCCCGGCCCTGGATGGCCTCTTTGACCTCATCCAGCTCCCGGGAGCGCTTCTCCGCCGCCCCGTCCACCCGGTCCCAGTTCACGCCCACATTGGCGGCCGTTTTCTGCCCCTTTTACGC
>CALXDO010000122.1 GCA_944387075.1 uncultured Oscillospiraceae bacterium
ACTTCCTGCCCGACGGCTGGCGTTCTTATCAGGCCCGTGCCGTGAAGGAGAAGTTTGGAAAGCCTGTCATCAACGCCGGTAACTATCGTGATCCCGCGGTGGTGGAGAAGGTTCTGGCCAGCGGCGACGTGGACATTGTGGGCATGGGCCGTGGCCTGATCGCCGACCCCGAGTGGGTGAACAAGGTCAAGAATGGGGAAGAGGACATGCTGCGCAAGTGCATCTCCTGCAACGTGGGCTGCGCCGGCAACCGCATCGGTGTCAACCGTCCCATCCGCTGCACCGTCAACCCTGCCGTTCCCGAGGGCGACGTGTACAAGAAGCTCAAGGTGAAGAAGAACTGCAACGTAGTGGTGGTGGGTGCCGGTACCTCGGGTATGGAGGCCGCTTGTACCGCTGCTGAAGTGGGCTGCAACGTTTTTGTGCTGGAGAGGGAAGATCACATTGGCGGACTGTCTGCCTTTATTTCGAATCTGCCCAGCAAGTCGCGCATGAAGGACTTCCCCACCTATTTGGAGCGTCGGGCCAGCAAGCTGCCCAACCTGTATCTGTTCCTGAATACCGAGGCCACTATGGACAAGATCAAGACCTTTAAGCCGGACATCGTGGTAAATGCCACCGGTTCTGTGCCTCTGGTGCCCCCCATTCCCGGCCTGCGTGAGAACATTGAGGCAGGGAACGTGTCCACCATCTTTGACATGATTCATAACCTGGACGAGGGCAAGTATCCCGACGAGTTCTGCAAGGGTAAGAAGGTTGTGGTGATGGGCGGTGGCCTGGTGGGTATGGACGTGGTGGAGTACTTTGCTCCCCGGGGCGCAGATTGCTCCATTGTGGACATGCTGCCCCAGATCGGTACGCAGGCCGATCCCATCACCAAGTGCTCCATGCGAGAGACCCATGACACCTACGGAGTGAAGGAGTACGTCAACACCGCCCTTCAGGAAGTGAAGGAAAACGCCTTTGTGGTCAAGACCCCCGAGGGAAACATCGAGGAATTGACCTTTGATCTGGGCTTCAACTGCCTGGGTATGAGAGCCAATAACCCCATTCTGGAGGCACTGGAGCAGGAGTTTGACGGCACCGACACGGTGGTGTACAACATTGGCGACTCGGTCCGTGCCCGCCGCATTATGGAGGGTACCATGGATGGGCGTGCCATTCTGAACGTGTTGGAAAACCAGGGATTCCTGGATTCTCTGGACGAAATTCGATAATAACCATAGATAGAAAGAAGAGAGGTAATTACTATGCCTAATATCACTGGACATACCGAACTGGTGGGCCTGATGGCTTATCCCATTCGTCATACGCAGTCTCCCACTACTCACAACCTGGCCTACGACAAGAACGGTGACGACGTGATCCAGCTGGCCTTTGAGGTGGATAACGACTCCCTGGAAGATGCTGTGAACAGCATCCGTGCCTTGAAGATGCTGGGCTCCAACATCTCCATGCCCAACAAGACCGTGGTGCATAAGTACTTGGACGAGGTGGATGAAGCGGCCAAGCTGTGCGGCGCCATCAACACCGTGGTAAACCTGCGGGACGAGAACGGCCAGGTTACCGGCAAGCTCAAGGGCTACAACACCGACGGTATGGGCTATTGGCAGGCCATCAACGAGGAAGGCATTGACTACAAGGGAATGAAGATGGTTCTCATCGGCACCGGCGGCGCTGCCACCGCTATTGCCGTGTACGGTGCCCTCCATGGCATTGCTGAGATGCACGTGTTCAACATCAAGGACAAGTTCTATGATCGTGGCGTGGAGATCGTCAAGACCATCAACGAAAAGACCCCCTGCAAGGCTTACATGCACGACCTGGCTGATCTAGACCTGCTCAAGGAGAAGATGCAGGAGGTCGACCTGTTCTGCGACGCCACTGGCGTGGGCATGCACCCCCTGGAGGAGATGTCTAACATCCCCGATCCCTCCTACTTCCGCCCCGACCTCATCGTCACCGACACCGTGTATGCTCCCCGTGAGACCGTGATGATGAAGCAGGCCCGCGAGGCTGGCTGTGACAAGGTGTACAACGGCCTTGGCATGATGCTCTTCCAGGCCCTCATCGCCATCAAGCTCTACACGGGCAAGGACACTGATGTGGCCTATATGAAGGAGAAGCTGGGCATCTAAAACCCACATCTTGACACATAACATGCCCCCCGTTTTCACGAATGGAAAACGGGGGGCATTTTCACTGATGTTAGAGAAGGTGGGACATGTCGTAAAGTCCCGGTGTCTGGACGCTGGACAAAAATTTGGCAGCCCGCACTGCACCGCTGGCAAAGACCTCCCGGCTGGCGGCGTGGTGGCTGAGTTCGATGACCTCGTCTCGTCCGGCGAAGATCACGGTATGGTCTCCCACTATGGTGCCACCCCGCACGGAAGAAATGCCAATCTCGTGAGGGTCCCGGGGCTTGCGCACGCTTTGGCGGTCGTAAATATACTCGGGTTGATAGGGTAGAGCAGAGGCGGCAGCATCGGCAATCATGAGGGCGGTGCCGCTGGGGGCGTCTACCTTGCGGTGGTGGTGCCGCTCTACAATTTCCACGTCGTAGTCCTCGCCCAGCACCGCCGCGGCTTTCCGCACCAAGTCCAGGAGCACATTCACTCCCAGAGACATGTTGGCGGAGCGAAAGACCGGAATGTGCTGCGCCGCAGCGGAGATGGCCTCCAGCTGCTGCGGATCGTACCCGGTGGTGGCCAGCACCACCGGCAATGCCTTGGCCTGACACATCTCCAAGAGAGGAAGCAGTGCAGAGGGGTGGGAGAAGTCAATCACCGCATCGGCGGGAACCTCGCAGGCGGCGGGGGAGGAGAACACCGGAAAATCCGGGTTTTTCTGTCCCAGAATGTCAATACCCGCCACCACCTCCACCTGGGCATCGGCGGCACAGATGTCAGCGACCACGTGGCCCATGTGGCCGTTGCAACCGGAAATAATTATCTTTTGCATGGCGATTCCTCACAGAAGGCCCATACGGGCCATGGTATTGCGCAGGATTTCCAGGTTTTTCTCCGACATATCGCACAGGGGCAGGCGCAAACCGCCCATGTCCATGCCCACCAGATTCAAAGCGGCCTTGATGGGAATGGGGTTGACTTCCACGAAAAGGGCATCCATGAGGTCCATGTACTGAATTTGCAGCTTGGATGCGGCCTGGAAGTCGTTGTCCAGACACAGGTGGCTCATCTTCACCATAACCTCGGGGATGAGGTTACAGGCCACAGAGATGACGCCCTTGGCACCCAGAGCCATCATAGGCACCACCTGGTCGTCGTTGCCAGACCAGATGTAGAAGTCATCCCCGCACAAGAAGCGGGTATGGGCCAGCAGAGAGAAATTGCCCGAAGCTTCTTTCACGCCGTTGATCTTGGGGTTCTGGGAGAGCACCCGATAGGTCTCTGCGGTAAAGGAGACGCCGGTTCGGCTGGGGACGTTGTAGAGAATGATGGGCAGATCCACCCGCTCAGCGATGTACTCGTAGTGGCGAATGAGGCCGGTCTGGCTGGCCTTGTTGTAATAGGGAGTGACGTGGAGCAGAGCGTCGGCTCCGGAGTCCTGGGCGTGCTGGGAGAGGTAGACGGCGGCGGAGGTGTCATTGCTGCCGGCACCGGCAATCACCTTTACCCGGTGATCGACCCGCTTGACGCAGAACTCCACGGCGGCGATATGTTCCCGGATGGACATGGTGGCAGACTCGCCGGTGGTACCGCAGACACACACGGCGTCCACGCCCGCCTCGATCTGTGTGTCAATGAGCTTGCCAAAAGCATCGTAGTTGATGGCACCGTTTTGGTCAAAGGGGGTGACCAGAGCCGGACAGGAGCCGGTAAAGACGGGGGTGCGCATAGGGCAACTTCCTTTCTTTGAGAGATTGGGATGGATTAGTGGACGGGGTCGATGTACCCTTCCGCACACAACAGCTCGGCCAGCAGCACGGCACCGCCGGCAGCACCCCGCAGGGTGTTGTGGGACAGGGAGACGAACTTGTAGTCATACTGGGTGTCGGCCCGCAGACGGCCCACTGAGATGGCCATGCCGCCCTCCAGCTCCCGGTCCAGCTTGGCCTGGGGCCGATCATCCTCCTCGAAGTAATGGAGGAACTGCTGGGGGGCGGTGGGCAGCTTCAACTCCTGGGCACGGCCCTGATAGGTGCGCCAAGCCTCCTTGATTTGCTCCATGGTGGGCTTGTGGGTGAAGGTGACAAAGGCGGCGGCGGTGTGGCCGTTGGACACAGGCACCCGCAGGCACTGGGCGGTGATGGCGGGGGCGTCGGCATTGACGATGATCCCGTTTTCCACCCGGCCCCACACCTTCAGAGGCTCCTGCTCGCTCTTTTCTTCCTCGCCGCCGATGTAGGGGATCAGGTTATCCACCATCTCCGGCCAGGTCTCAAAGGTCTTGCCTGCTCCGGAGATAGCCTGATAGGTGCACACCAGCACCTTTTCAATGCCGTATTTTAGGAGGGGGGTGAGGGCGGGAACGTAGCTTTGGATGGAGCAATTGGACTTGACAGCAATGAAGCCCCGCTGGGTGCCCAGCCGCTGTTTCTGGGCGGGGATGACCTCCAGGTGCTGGGGGTTGATTTCCGGAATCACCATGGGCACGTCAGGGGTCCAGCGGTGGGCAGAGTTGTTGGATACCACCGGGCACTCTTGTTTGGCATATGCCTCCTCCAGGGCCTGAATCTCCGCCTTGGTCATGTCCACAGCAGAAAAGACAAAATCCACGGTGGAGGAAATCTGTTCCACGTCATCCTGGGCACTGAGGAGGGTCATATCCTTGGCCACAGCAGGGATGGGGACGTCCATGGCCCAGCGACCGGCTACGGCCTCCTCGTACCGTTTCCCGGCGGAGCGGGGGCTGGCGGCCAAGGCGGTAAGCTGGAACCAGGGGTGATTGGCCAGCAGGGTGACAAAGCGTTGCCCCACCATACCGGTGGCGCCGATGATACCGACTTTATAGGTTCTCACAGGAATGACCTCCTCCTGCCCACAGAAAAGAAAATGGTTGAAACGCGGGCAGATGTTGTATTATAATGAAACAGAATGTGCATCGCTGGGGGAGTGCTCCTCCTGCGACCCACAAAGGAATGCTTATAAGACATCATAACATCATCGCGTTAAAGTGTCAATTCGTCATTCCCCCTTTTTGGACAAAAAATTTCCATGGGTGATGCCGGAGGGGAAGGGGACAGGGCATTGTATGCGATACCGGCTGGTGGTATGCCGGAGGTTATGGTGGGAAGAACGGTGGGAAAATCGTGAAAACATCTGACTTTTATTTTTATTTGCCGGAGGAACTCATTGCCCAGACACCCCTGGAGCGGCGGGATGCCTCCCGACTTCTGACTTTGGACAAGGTGACGGGACAGACCCAACACATGCACTTCTACGACCTGCCCAAGCTGCTGCGGGCGGGGGACTGCCTGGTGCTAAACAACAGCCGGGTGCTGCCTGCCCGTCTGCTGGGACGCCGCAGTGGCGGCGGGGCCTGTGAGGTGCTGCTGCTCATTGACCGGGGCGAAAAGGTGTGGG
>CALXDO010000123.1 GCA_944387075.1 uncultured Oscillospiraceae bacterium
GCCGTCCATAGTTTTGAACTTACGTGCCATTTTCGTTTCCTCCTTTTGCTTCTCAGCAAAGAGCGCTGAGGCATCTGAATTCCGAATACACCTCAGTCTACCACATTTCTCCTATAAATTCAATGAAAAATTCCATATTCATTGCATATTTTATTGTAAAGAGCCACCATGCTCCCTTCCTTTTTTTGGCTTGTATAAATATGATACCTTGCACTGGACAAACCCCCGTGGTATGATAATGAACGAAGAATTTTTGTTACATTTTTCACGAGGAGGTATGACTCCCTTGGTGTGTAATCTACTCTCTCTGGGTCTCAACGGCATCCACGGCTATCTGGTCACAGCCGAGTGCGCCCTCACTGGCGGTCTGCCCGCCTTTGACGTGGTGGGTCTGCCCGATGCAGCGGTGAAGGAATCCCGGGAACGGGTACGCTCGGCCATCCGTGCCAGCGGCTTTGACTTCCCCGTTTCCCGCATCACCATCAATCTGGCCCCCGCCGACCGAAAAAAGATGGGCACGGTATACGATTTGCCCATTTTGCTGGGCATTCTCTCCGCCAGCGGTCAGCTTCCTTTGAAGGGATTTGGGGACGCGGCCTTTTTGGGCGAGCTGTCCCTGTCCGGGGCGCTGCGCCCGGTGTCCGGGGTGCTGCCCATGGCCCTGGCTGCCCAGCGATGCGGGGTGCAGCGGCTCTTTGTCCCCGCCGACAACGCCCCTGAGGCCACCCTGGCCCAGGGCCTGGAGGTATATGGGGTGGAGACGGTGGAACAGCTGGCTGCCCATGTGTTGGGAGAGGCCCCTATTCCCCCCGCCCAGCCCTGGACTCCCCCGGAGGTCCGCCCCACCGGGCCGGACTTTGCAGAGGTCAAAGGCCAGGAGCAGGCCAAGCGCGCCCTGGAGGTAGCCGCCGCCGGGGGGCACCACGTTTTAATGACGGGCAGCCCTGGGGCAGGCAAATCTATGATGGCCAAACGCCTGCCCTCCATCCTCCCCGACCTGACCCGGGAGGAGGCACTGGCCTGCACGGAAATCTACTCCATCATGGGTCTGACCTCCCGGGAGCACCCCATGGTGCTCCGCCGCCCCTTCCGCTCCCCCCACCACACCATTTCCCCCGCGGGGATGGCGGGAGGCAGCGCCAGCCTCCGCCCCGGGGAAATCTCCCTGGCCCACAACGGGGTGCTGTTTTTGGATGAGGTGCCGGAGTTTCACGCCGATGTGCTGGAGGTGCTGCGCCAGCCCTTGGAGGACGGTCAGACCCAGATCACCCGGGTGTCCGGTTCGGTGACCTACCCCAGCCAGTTTATGCTGGTGTGCGCCATGAACCCCTGCAAGTGCGGCTGGTACGGACACCCCTCGGGGCGATGCACCTGCTCGGAGCAGGCGGTGCGCCGCTATCAAAGCCGCATTTCCGGGCCTATGCTGGACCGCATTGACATCTGTGTGGACGTCCCCTCCCTGGACTACGACGAGCTCACCGGACGGTCCGCCCCCGCCGAGTCCTCCGACCACATCCGTGCCCGGGTCAATGCCGCCCGTGCCATTCAGATTGCCCGCTTCGGCCCCAACGGCCCCACCTGCAACGCCCACATGGGTCCCCGAGAATTAAAGGAATATTGCCAGCTGGACGATTCCTGTCAAGCCATGATCCGGGGGGCTTATGAAAAATTGGGCCTCACCGCCCGCAGCTATGACCGGATTCTCCGGGTGGCCCGCACCGTGGCGGATTTGGACGGCTCCCCCCATATTCAGCCCCACCACCTGGCCGAGGCTCTGCAGTACCGTCCGCCGGAGCAATTGCAAATTTAGCCCCCGCATACATAATTTTGGTCCCCCTTGAGGCAACAACAATCGCCACAATGATGATAAATGTGTGAAAGGATGGTTCGTTATGGTACAAAGAAAGGCAAATTCTGCAAAGAAGAAAACGGCTGCAAGAAAGGCCGCCACCCAGGTTGCAAAGAAGAAAACCGCCGCCGGTGTGGCTGCGGTGGAAACGCCGCCCCCTGTCGTGGAGCATGTGGACCCGGCGGGGAAGAGCGTCTCCCCTGTCCAGGCGATCCCCTCTCCTGCGGCGGACACAACCGCCCCCGTGGTGGAGCAGCCCACACCCGTTGTAAAAGACCCTGCCCCCGCCGCCCAAGAAGCGGCTCCCACCACGAAGAAGGCCGCTCCCGCGCCAAAGAAGGCCGCCTCCGCCACAAAAAAGGCTGCCTCCACGGCGAAGAAATCCACTCCTGTGGTGGAGAAGAAACCTGCTCCTGCGGCGGAGAAACCTGCTCCTGTGGAGAAGGCACCCGCTCCCGCAGAGAAAAAAACCGCTCCTGCTGTGGAGAAGAAACCTGCCCCCGTGGAGAAGAAACCCACTCCCGTTGTGGAGGAAACGACACCTGTTGTGGAGGAGGCCGCACCTATGTATGTCATGTCGAATCTGCCCCGGAGAAGCATCGCGTTTATCGGCTCGGAATGTCATCCCTTTGTGAAAACAGGCGGTTTGGGAGATGTGATGTATGCCCTGCCCCGCCAGCTGGTGAAGCTCAACTGCGACGTGCGGGTCATCCTGCCCCGCTACGCCTGCATCCCCCAGCAGTATCAGGACAAGATGGTGTATCGGGGTGAGTTCTACATGGACCTGGGCAAAACCGGGCGCAACTACTATGTGGGGATCATGGAGTATGTCTGTGACGGCGTGGTGTACGACTTCATCGACAACCAGGAATTCTTCTCCACCGGCAACCCCTACACCAATCTGGTGGACGACATCCCCAAATACTGCTTCTTCAGCAAGGCGGCTCTGGCGGCCCTGAACTACCTCAACTGGATTCCCGACATCATCCACTGTCACGACTGGCAGGCAGGCCTGGTGCCGGTGTATCTGCGCACCCTGTTCCGGGACTCCCCGGTGGGCCACGCCCGGTCCATCCTCACCATCCACAACCTGCGCTTCCAGGGCATTTACAACATTCCCACCATTCAGTACTGGTCCGGCCTGCCCAATGAGGCGTTCCAAATGGGGGCCTTGAAGGACGGCTATCAGGATGCCAACATGCTCAAGGGCGGCATTGCCTATGCAGACCGCGTCACCACTGTCAGCGGCACCTACGCCGGGGAAATCCAGACCCCCGAGTACGGCGAACACCTGGACGGCCACCTGCGCTATCACAGCGGCAAGCTCCGCGGCATTGTCAACGGCATTGACTATGACATGTGGAACCCCGCCATCGACCCCGCCCTGGCGGTGAACTACGACCTGGGCAACGTGCTGGACCACAAGATGGAAAACAAGCTGGCCCTGCAAAAAGAGCTGGGTCTGGAGCAGGACCAGGGCAAGTTTGTCATCGGTCTCATCTCCCGCCTGACCAACCAAAAAGGCCTGGACCTGGTCCGCGCTATTGTCCCCCAGGTGCTGGACAACAACACCCAGGTGGTGGTGCTGGGCACCGGCGACAAGGAGTACGAGGATGCCTTCCGCTACTACGAGAACACTTACCGGGGCACATTCAGTGCCTGCATCCAGTACGATGAGGCCCGAGCCCACCGCATCTACGCCGGAGCCGATGCCCTGCTGGTGCCCTCCCGCTTTGAGCCCTGCGGCCTGACCCAGCTCAACGCCATGCACTACGGCACCCTGCCCATCGTCCGGGAGACCGGCGGCTTGAAGGACACCGTGGAGCC
>CALXDO010000124.1 GCA_944387075.1 uncultured Oscillospiraceae bacterium
CACGGGTGACCTTGCCGGAACGGAGGCAGCGGGTGCACACATAGACGTGCTTGGGGGTGCCGTCCACCACAGCCTTGACGCGCTTGACGTTGGGCTTCCAGGGACGGTTGGAGCGGCGGTGGGAGTGGGAGACCTGGATACCGAAGGTCACGCCCTTACCACAGAACTCACATTTGGCCATATCTACAAACCTCCTCGCTGGTTGGAATTGCATTCATACGATAACTACGATATATTACCAGAAACTCGAGAGAAAATCAAGGGGCTTTTTTCAAAAAGAAGTATTTTTTTTGTGGGGGCTTTGTGGTAGAATAGAAGGGCAAAACGCGAGGAAAGGGCGTGAAATCATGGGAAAAGGGACCACGATTCATCTTGGTACCATCATTGATCAGTTTCATCTTGAAGTGTTGTACGGCCCTGAGGGCTATCGGGACCGGCAAATTGGCATCCAGGACGTGAACCGTCCCGGCCTTCAAATGACGGGATATTTTGACTACTTTGATCGGGAGCGCATGCAGCTGTTAGGTCTGGTGGAGTGGTCTTATTTGCAGGAACTGACCAGTGAGGAGCGCACGGAGCGGTTTGACCAGCTGTTCTCTTACCACACCCCAGCGGTGATCATCGCCCGCGGTTTGGAGCCGTATCCGGAATGTGTGGAGTCTGCCAAGAAATATGACCAGGTGCTGCTGCGCACCAAGGAGAACACCGCAGACATCATGAGTAACCTCATCGCCTATTTGCGAGTGGCCCTGTCTCCCACCATCACCCGCCACGGCGTGCTGGTGGAGGTCTACGGCGAGGGTGTGCTGCTCATGGGTGAGTCCGGAGTGGGCAAGAGCGAGACTGCCATTGAGCTGGTCAAGCGCGGCCACCGCCTGATTGCCGACGACGCGGTGGAAATTCGCCGGGGCTTTAACAACCGCCTGGTGGGTACGGCCCCCGAGCTCATTCGCCACTACATCGAGCTCAGAGGCATTGGTGTGGTGGACGTGCGCCGCCTGTTTGGTATGTCGGCCGTCAAATTCGATTCCAGCATTGATATGCTCATCAATTTGGAAAACTGGAAAGACGGGGCCATGTACGACCGCCTGGGAGCAGATGAATTCTTCACAGAGATCATGGGGGTGGAGTTGCCCACGCTGACCATTCCGGTGAAGCCGGGGCGGAATTTGGCGGTGATCATTGAAGTGGCGGCTATGAACAATCGAAATAAGAAAATGGGGCACAATGCGGCGCTGGAGTTTACCCGGCAAATTGATGCCCACATTGACAGTCAGATCGCAGACCGATAAGGAATTCTGAACACAACGCTCCATCCGGGGCGTTGTGTTCGTTCAGCGCATTTTTCAATCAGGAGGAAGTCTTATGTGTGGAATTGTAGGATATGTTGGAGAGGAACAGGCAGCACCCATTTTGTTGGACGGCCTGTCTCGCCTGGAGTACCGGGGATATGATTCTGCCGGTGTGGCGGTATACAGCCAAGGACAGGTGCGGGTGGCCAAGGCCAAGGGCCGCTTGCAGGTGTTGTCCGATATGATTCAGGGCGGTCGGGCCATCAAAGGAACCATTGGCATTGGCCATACCCGTTGGGCCACCCATGGTGTGCCCTCAGATGTCAACTCCCACCCCCACGTCAGCCACAGCGGAAAAATTGCCGTGGTGCACAATGGCATCATCGAAAACTACGCCGAGCTCAAGAGCTTTCTCCAGAGTAAGGGGGTGCCCTTCGTTTCCGAGACGGACAGTGAGGTGGTAGCTCAGCTGGTGGAATACTTCTATCAGGGAGATCTGCTGGAAGCGGTGGGGCGTGTGCTGCACCGCATTCAGGGGGCCTACGCCCTGGGCATTTTGTGCTGCGACCAGCCGGACGAGCTCATTGCCGTGCGCAAGGACAGCCCCCTGATTCTTGGGCTGGCAGAGGGAGCCAACTTCCTGGCCTCGGATGTCACCGCCATTTTGCGCCACACCAGAGACGTCATCTACATGGAGGACGGGGAGGTAGCGGTGCTCACCACCCATGGTGTGCAGTGCTACAACAGCTTGCTCCAGCCCATCACCAAGGAGGTTGCCCAGGTGGACTGGGAGGTGGATGCCGCGGAAAAGGGTGGTTATGAGCACTTCATGTTCAAAGAGATCATGGAGCAGCCTGAGGCTCTGCGCCGGGCGATGTTTCCCCGCATCCAGGACGGTGAGGTGTACCTGGAGGACTTTGGCCTGGGGGATGAGGACATCCGTGCTCTGAGCAAGCTGTATATTGTGGCCTGCGGCTCCTCTTACCATGTGGGTATGGTGGGCAAGTACCACTTAGAGCGGCTGCTGCGCCGTCCGGTGGAGGTGGCTCTGGCCTCGGAGTTCCGGTATATGGAGCCCATTGTGGATGAACACACCCTGGTCATCGTCATCAGCCAGTCGGGGGAGACCCTGGACACCATGGCGGCGCTGCGGGAGGCCAAACGCCTGGGGGCCAAGGTGCTGGCCATCGTCAACGTGGTGGGTTCCTCCATTGCTCGGGAGTCGGACTATGTGCTCTACACTTGGGCGGGACCGGAGATTGCCGTGGCTACTACCAAGGCCTATACTACCCAGCTGGCGGTGTTGAACCTGTTGGGACTGTATATGGCCCGCCGGCTGGACACGGTGGCGGGGGAGGAATATGCCCAAGTGCTGGAGCAGATGCTGCTGCTGCCTGCCCAGATGGAAGAGGTGCTGGAGAAGCAGAGCCAGATTCAGTATCTGGCCTCCCAGTATTTCAACCACGAGTCCATCTTCTTCATGGGGCGTAATGTGGATTATGCCCTGGGTCTGGAGGGATCGCTGAAGCTCAAGGAGATCTCCTACATCCACTCCGAGGCCTACGCCGCCGGGGAGCTCAAGCACGGCACCATCTCCCTCATCGAAGACGGCACCCTGGTGGTGGCCGTGGGTACCTATGCGCCTCTGTTCGACAAGGCACTGAGCAATGTGGTGGAGGTGAAAAGCCGAGGCGCGGCAGTGCTGGCCCTGACCACTGAAAGCCAGGGGAAGCGGATGGCGGAGGTGTCCAACGACCTGATCACCATCCCCGACACCCACCCGCTGCTCCTGCCCTCCCTGGGCGTGGTGCCGTTGCAGCTGTTCGCTTACTATGTGGCCCTGCACCGGGGCTGCGATATTGATAAGCCCCGCAACTTGGCGAAATCTGTTACGGTGGAATGATATGAGGAAGTGCCAGGGGTGTGCAGCCCCGGTGTATCGCGCCGAGTGGCGCATAAAATCGGAGTGCAGCGGAGATTTGCGCAGGGCGAATTGACTTCGCCCGAGCATTGAAATTTCAAGGGGGCCCCACGGGGCTCGACCCGTGGGGGGCTGCGATATTGATAAGCCCCGAAATTTGGCAAAATCGGTTACAGTGGAGTAATCGTCTGGATTTCAGCTCCCGGCCTTGTGGCCGGGGGCTGATAAATTTTGTCTTGCAATTTGTAGATGAGAGGAGTACACTGACAGTCAATCAGGCAGAGTAGGTGCGCACGTGTGGTTCTCCCACTGGGGAGACAGTGCCGGCGGGACGGGGAGTTGTCCGCCGGACGAATGGCACGAGGGAGGAACCATCCCCCTCAAGGCTTGCAGTGTGCCCACCGCATCCCGCTGCCGCATAGCGGAGATGTTGTCCCTCCTTTGTGCGGCGATCCCGATTTCGGGCTGCCGATGCAAAGGAGGTATTTTTATGGACAAACACACGCCCCTGGAAGACGGGGCACAGGCGGTGGAGTATATCCACTCCTTTTCCTGGTTGGGTAGCCGTCCGGGGCTGGAACGTACCCGACAGCTGCTGGCGGCCATGGGGAATCCGGAGCGTCAGCTGCACTTCATCCACCTTGTGGGAACCAACGGCAAGGGCTCCACAGCGGCTATGTTGGCCAGCGTGCTCACGGCGGCGGGCTACCGCACAGGGCTGTACACCTCCCCCTACATCCACCACTTTGAAGAGCGCATGAAGGTGGATGGGGAAGAGATCACTGGGGAGGAATTGGCGGCAATCACCCAGTGGGTGGGTGGTCTGGCTGATCAAATGGAGGAGCACCCCACGGAATTTGAACTGGTGACCTGCGTGGCTCTGGAGTTTTACCGCCGACGTGGGTGTGATCTGGTGGTTCTGGAGGCGGGGATGGGAGGACGACTGGACTCCACCAATGTCATTCCCGCTCCCGAAGCGGTGGTCATCACCAACATCGGCCTGGATCACACCGCCCAGCTGGGAAACACGGTGGAGGCCATTGCCGCCGAGAAGGCGGCGGTCATCAAGGATGGCTGCCCCGTCATTCTCTATGAGCAAGGCCAAGAAGTGACCCAGGTGGTGGAGAATGTGTGCCAGGCCCACGGGGCATCCCTCACCATCGCCCGGGCAGATCGGGTGGAGCTGGAGCGGGAAAGCCCGGAAGGGCAGTGGTGGAAGTGGAAGGGAGAGACCCTCTTTGTGCCGCTGCTGGGAGACAACCAACGCCACAACGGCGCGGTGGTACTCCATACCCTGGAGGTGCTGGCGACCAAGTATCCGGTATCGGCCCAGGCCCTCCGGAATGGGCTGGCCCAGGTGCGTTGGCCGGGCCGCTTTGAAGTGCTGTGCCGTGACCCCTGGTTTGTGGTGGATGGGGGTCACAACCCCCAGTGCGCCGCCACGGTGGCGGAGAACTTGACCCGTTATTTTTCGGGGAAAGCCCCGGTGCTGCTCATGGGGGTGCTGGAGGATAAAGATCGGGCCGGCTTGTGCCAGGCAGTGGCGCCTCTGGCCCATGCTTTTGTCACCATCACGCCCCCCAGCCCTCGGGCTTTGAAGGCCCGGACCTTGGCCCAAGAACTGGCGGTTTACGGAAAACCGGTGTATGCCGCGGATTCCATCTCCCAGGGGGTGGAGCAGGCCATGGAGCTGGCGGGAAAAGAAGGATTGGTGTGTGCCCTGGGTTCCCTCTACTCGGTGGGGGAAATTCGGGACTGCGTTCTGTCGAAAAGGGAGATTTAATATGAAACATATGAAAAACAAGATTTCTGTACTAATATTGACCCAGGTGGCGGTGCTGTTGGCTATGGAAGTGGTGTTGTCCCGCTTTTTGTCCATTGCCACGCCCATCACAAAATTTAGCTTTGCGTTTGTGCCCCTGGCCATGTGCGGGGCCTTGTTTGGTCCGGTCTACGGTGGCATCATGGGAGCACTGGCGGACTTGCTGGGGGCCATTCTGTTTCCCATTGGCCCCTATTTTCCCGGCTATACCTTAAACAATGCGCTCCACGGCGTGGCACTGGGTATGGCCCTGAAGGAGGGGCGGAGAAAGTGGTGGCAGCTGGCCTTGGCACTGGTGTTCAACCATGGTGTGATTGGAATTTTCTTGGCGGCCCTGTGGGGGCATATGCTGACCGGAAATCCGTATTGGGCGGTTGTGGCGGCCCGGGTGGTCCAGGCTGTGGTGATGGCCCCCACACAGTTTATCGTCATCCGGCTGATGCAGCGACCGGTGGAACGGTATGCGGACCTGACCCGCAGCCGAAGTGTGGTGTGAGTCCCAATTTCATAATGAATGCCATGTCCGCATACCTTCTCCAATGAGGAGGTGTGCGGACGTGACTTTTTTATCACGGCTGGGCGGAATGCTCTGGAGCGGGCCGCTGCTGGTGGGATTTCTGGTGGTGGGGTTGTATTACTCTCTGCGGACTGGGTTCTTTCAACTCTTTGGGCTTCCGGTGTGGTGGAAAGCCACGGTGGGAACCCTATTCCACCGGCAGAAGGAAACCAAGGGGGGGATTACCCAGTTACAAGCCCTGTCCACGGCTCTGGCGGCCACCATCGGCACCGGCTCTGTGGCGGGAGTGGCCGCCGCCATCTTCTTTGGCGGGCCGGGGACTGTGTTCTGGATGTGGATGTCTGCCCTGCTGGGGATGATGACCGGATGCGGGGAGAAAATCCTGGCGGTGGAGTACCGGGAAAAGGATGAGAAGGGCCAATGGCGGGGCGGGCCCATGACCTACATGCAAAAGGGGCTGAAACTGCGGTGGCTGGGGGGTGTGTACGCCCTGTTGTGCGTGGCAGAGACGTTGGTGGGAGGGAATTTGGCCCAGGCCAATTCCATTGCCACCGCCCTGGAGCAGTCCGCTGGGGTTCCGCCCAAGGTGGCGGGTGTGGTGCTGGCGGTGGTGGTGTCGGTGATTTTGCTGGGGGGTATTCGCCGGGTGTCCCGGTTCAGTGAACGGCTGGTGCCGGTGATGGCGGGAATCTTTTTGATTGGGGGTCTGGCAGTGATTGGAGTCAATGCCTCGCGCATCCCCCAGGCCATGGAGCAGATCGTCACCTATGCCTTTGCCCCCAAGGCGGCGGTGGGAGGCTACTCCATGGGGTTGGCCCTGCGCTACGGGGTGGCCCGGGGCGTGTTCAGCAATGAGGCAGGGGTGGGCATGTCTGCCATGGCCCACGCCTGTGCCCAGGTGGAACACCCGGGCAGACAGGGCATGTGGGGGATTTTTGAGGTGTTCTTTGCCACCCTGGTCATCTGCACGGTGACTGCCCTGGTCATTCTCACCTCCGGGGTGTATGACCCCCTCACGGCCCAGGAGATGCTGGCTGCCGGGGAGATTCCACGGGAAATGCTGGGCAGCAACCTGGCCGCCTCCGGCTTTGCCTCGCTGTGGGGAAAAGCGGGGGAGTGGATGGTGACGGTGTGCCTGACCCTCTTTGCCTTCACCTCCCTGGTGGGGGCGGGGTACTACGGGCAGAGAGGGGTGGAGACGCTGACCAAATCCTCTCTGGTTTTGCTGCTGTACCGCTTGGTGTTCCCGCTGTGTGTGGTGGTGGGAGCGGTGGGAGACCTGGCTGCGGTGTGGGAACTGGTGGATTTGTGCAATGGTCTGCTGGCCATTCCCAACCTGCTGGCACTGCTGCTTCTCTCTCCGGTGGCCCTACGCCTCTGGCGGCAATGGGTGACGGAAAAAAGAAATTAAAAGAATTGTGAAAAAGGTGTTGACATTGGCGGAAAATCTGGTATAATGACCTTCGTTGACTCGACAGAGACCGCATGGAGTGGTATCGAAGAGGTCATAACGAGCACGATTGGAAATCGTGTGACGGTCAAAAGCCGTCCGAGGGTTCGAATCCCTCCCACTCCGCCATCGCCGGAGCAAAGTTCGCTTTGCTCCGGCGCTTTTTGTTTTCTAGAATCCAGGTGCTTTCTTTGCTCAACCCCCATTGCTGAGGCGATGGGGGTTCTCTTTTTGCCCCCCGGCGATGGGGGTGAAAATGGTCGAAAAATCACGATAATTATTTGGAAGAGAATTAGAATGAAAAAGGTGATAAAAACAGAAAAAATGGCAAATATTATCTAGTGTGCTTGTATAGAATCGAAAAAATAGAACATGTTTGGTCAAAATGACGGAGCCAAAGGGTTGCAAAACGGTATAAAATGAGTTACAATACGGTTACAATTTGAAAACAAATTGAAACAAGGAGCGATTGAATGAACGTGAAAGTGACCGGCGTAATGCTGGCAACACTCATGGCATGCACATTAATCCAGCCCACACAAGCGGTTCAACCTACGGATTCCCAGCCTGTGGTACAACAGGTGGGAAGCGCAGAAGAACTGATGAAAGTGATCTCCGCGGAGGCAACTGCCGCACAGCAGGCCGCAGAGAGCATTCAGCACCCCCAGGGCATTGGCCTGTATCTAAACAGCACCCCGCTGCTGGACGTAGCGCGGAAGATGTACCAGGGGGAGTGCTATGTGGCCGTGGAATCTTTCCTGGCCGCGGCGCAGCCCCAGGCTGTGGTAAATCGGATGGATGGTGGACTCTCCATCACCTCGTCCAGCACCACGGCCACGGAGCAGGGCAGCGTGGAGGAGACTTTGGAGATGACAGTGTACGATGGCGCCAGCTATGTAGAGGCCAATGACCGCTATCTCTATTTGGAACACGGTGTGCTGAATCTGGACGGGGCCTTGGCCCTGCCGGTGGACACCTTGGCCAAGATCCTGAATCTGAATCTGGTTCGGGATGAGCAAACCGGGTACCTTCGCCTGTACACCCAGAAGGGGCAGGCCTATCTCACACCTGGTAGTGCGTACTACAATTCGGATGACCTCTACTGGCTCTCCCATATCATCTACTCGGAGAGCGGGAATCAACCCCTGGCGGGAAAGATTGCAGTGGGCAACGTGGTGATGAACCGGGTGGCCAGCTACAAATTCCCCAACACCGTGTACGGGGTCATTTTCCAAACCAATCAGTTTAGCCCCGCGGACAACGGGGCGATTTACCGGGAGCCCAACTGGGAGAGCCAGGTGGCGGCAAAACTGGTGTTGGAGGGAGCGGTGGTGCTGGATAACGCTCTGTTCTTCAACCAGGCCGGCCTGGACTGCTATGCCTCCCAAAATCGTGCTTACGTCGCCACCATTGGTGGCCACGCCTTTTATGCCTAATGAGTGTTGCGTGCCCCCCAAACTTTGGGGGGCACAAATTTTTTTGAAAAAATGAAAAAAAGGGGTTGACTTTTCTGGGAAACCTGTTATACTGACAAAGGCTCAAGCGAGCGGCGCAAAACAAAACGAAATATAGCGGATTAGTGTAATGGTAGCACACCAGACTCTGACTCTGTTTGTGAGGGTTCGAATCCTTCATCCGCTGCCAAAAGAGACATGACGTGAGTCGTGTCTCTTTTTCTTTTTCTTTCCATAAAACCCACCTCTTGCCTGGAGAAAGGCAAAGTGATATAATAATTTGCTAACATGTGTGCCCTCGGGATAAAACCAATGGCGGGGGCATAGCAATGGAGAGAAGAGCGTGGATACGCTTCGGGTATCGATATTCTATGGATGGAATCCACCGATAAAGGAGAATGTTCATGAAGATTGTAGTATTGGCGGGCGGATTGAGCCCGGAGCGGAATGTCTCGCTGTCCAGTGGCTGCAAGGT
The DNA here is from genome assembly GCA_944387075.1 of uncultured Oscillospiraceae bacterium. Lineage (GTDB taxonomy): Bacteria > Bacillota > Clostridia > Oscillospirales > Oscillospiraceae > Enterenecus. The sequence continues at coordinate 8,932 of CALXDO010000124.1, forward strand.
GTGCGCCGCTCTGCGCCAGCGGGGGCACCAGGTGGCCTTTGTGGATATGTTCCTGGGCACTCACGCCCCAGTTGAGACCTTGTTTGACGCTCCTTTGGACGAGGAACTGACCCGGGTGGGGCGGATTGCTCCGGATCTGGAGCAGGTGAAGGCCTCCCGGAAGGACGGAGGGGCCAGCCAGTTTGGCCCCGGGGTGCTGGAGCTGTGCGGCAAGGCAGATGTGGTATTCCTGGCCCTGCACGGGGCCTGTGGAGAGGATGGCCGGGTGCAGGCCGCGCTGGATCTCATGGGCATTCCCTATACTGGGTCCAACTACCTGGGCTCTGCCATTGCCATGGATAAAGATTTGACCAAGCGCATTGTGGCCCCTCTGGGGGTGCAGACGCCCAAGTGGGAGCTGGTGGGCTATACCCAGGAGGACATTCCCGCTTTGGTGGAGCGGCTGGATGTGCCCTGTGTGGTCAAACCGGTGGATTACGGTTCTTCCATCGGCGTGTCCATTCCCCGTACCATGGAGGAATTGGAGGCTGCTTTGCAGGAAGGGCTGGCCCTGGGTGGTCGCTGCGTCATTGAGCAGTTTGTGGAAGGCCGGGAGATTCAAGTGGGGATTTTGGAGGGCAAGGCCCTGCCCTCCATTGAGATTATCCCCAAAAAGGGGTTCTACGACTACGAAAACAAGTACCAGCCCGGTGCAGCCGAGGAAATTTGCCCTGCCCAGATTCCCCAGTCGTGGGAGGAGCAGCTGGCCAAGGCGGCTCTCACGGTGTTCCACGGGGTGGGACTGTCCGTGTACGCCCGAGCGGATTTCATTGTCACGGAGGAGGGCACCCCCTGGTTTTTGGAGATCAACACCCTGCCCGGTATGACCCCCACCAGCCTGCTGCCCCAGGAGGCCGCTGAGGTGGGCATTGACTACGGCACCTTGTGTGAGCGCATCATTGAGGCATCCCTGGAAGCCCGCAAGGCGGGACACTGATGGTAACGTGAAGGAGACGAAGAGATGGAAGCTTTGACATTGGCCCAGGTGTTGGAGGCCGTAGGCGGAACCCTCATTGGCCCCGAGGCCGACCCACACCAGATGGTGACGGAGGTGTGTACCGACAGCCGAAATGTGTCTAAGGGCTGCCTGTTCCTTCCCCTGACGGGAGAGCGGTTTGATGGGCACTCCTTCATCAACAGCGCCCTAGAGCAGGGGGCGGCGGGATGCCTCACCGCCCGGGAGCGGGAAAGCTACCTGCCTGGGAAGTTCTATATCAAAGTGCGTTCCACCCAGCGGGCCCTGCGGGATTTGGCCCGGTACTATAAGGAGCTGTTCCCCATCCCCTATGTGGCGGTGACCGGCTCGGTGGGCAAGACCACCACCAAGGACATGGTGGCCGCGGTGCTCAGTGTCAAATATCGGGTGCTGAAAACCGAGGGCAACTTCAACAATGACATTGGCCTTCCCTTGACCTTGCTGCGATTGGATAGCAGCCACCAGATCTGCGTACTGGAGATGGGCATGGACCATGCTGGAGAGATCGACTATCTCAGCGAGCTGGTGGAGCCGGATGTAGCCCTCATCACCAACGTGGGGGACTCCCACATTGAGAATCTGGGCAGCCGGGAGGCGATCTTTGCCGCCAAATGTGAGATTTTTCATCACTTGAGGGCCAATGGAACTGCCATCCTCAACGGGGATGACCCCATGCTGGCCACCCTGAAGGGAAAGCTGCCCCAGACCACCCTGATGGTGGGCAGTGGGGAGGGGCTGGACTACACAGCCTTTGATGTGGAGAGCAACGGAGCCAGCCATATTTCCTGTCAGGTGAAAACACCCCGCAGCAAGTTCCAGGCGGACATTCCCGCTCTGGGCACCCATATGATTTATCCCACCCTGATGGCTGCGGCGGTGGGGGAACTCTACGGCATGGAGGCGGACGAGATCACCCGGGGAATCCGGGCCTTCCTCCCCACCAAAATGCGCATGAACGTGGTCACCTGTCCCGGAGATGTGGTGATCCTCAACGATGCCTACAACGCCAACCCCCAGTCTATGCGCGCGGCCGCTGCGGTGCTGGGAGATGCCCGAGGTCGGCGGCGTGTGGCTGTGGTGGGCGATATGAAAGAACTGGGCACCAACAGCGCCATGTTTCACCAGATGGTGGGCGGATACTTTGCCCAGGCAGGGGTGGATCGTCTCATTGCCATTGGCGATTTGGCCAAGTATATGGCCCAGGGGGCGGTGGAGGCCGGTATGAGTCAGGAGCAGGTCTCCTATTTTCCCGACCTGGAGCAGGCCAAAGACGCCTTGGAACGTGAAATCCGGGCGGGAGTGACCATTTTGGTCAAGGCCTCCCGCTCCATGGCTTTTGAAAAGATTGTGGACTATCTGACGGCCCAGACGGGGAAGTAATGACCGCCCCAACCTTGGCCGGAGTGTGAGGAGAACGGAATGATCGACATACAGTTGACCGGTCTGGTCAAGGAATTTGAAGTGGGGAAAAAGATCCTGGATGGATTCTCCCTCCAAGTGGATACTGGGGAACGGGTGGGCCTTCTGGGCCGCAACGGCGCGGGGAAGACCACCATTTTCCGCATCATCACCGGACAGGTGGAGGCGGACGAGGGCACGGTCACCATCGCCCCTGGCAAACGGGTGGGACTCATTTCCCAGATTCCCGTCTACCCGGATGGGTACACGGTAGAGGATGTGTTGGATACCGCCTTTGCCCACCTGCACGCCATGGAGCGGGAGTTGGGGGAGCTGGCCCAGCAGATGGGGGACCAGCCCACCCAAGCGGTGATGGAGCGGTACGACAAACTCACCGCTGCCTTTGAGGCAGGGGGCGGTTACCACACCAAGACCCAACTGGGCAAGGTGTGCAACGGCCTGTCCATTGACCAGGATATGAGAGGTCGGCTCTTTTCCGCCCTGTCCGGCGGCGAAAAGACCCGCATCAACCTGGCCCGCCTCATTTTGGAGGATACCGACATTCTCCTGTTGGACGAGCCCACCAACCATTTGGACCTCAATGCCACCGAGTGGCTGGAGGAATACCTGGAGCACTTTTCCGGCACCGTGCTGGCCATCTCCCATGACCGCTGGTTTTTGGACAAGGTGGTGCGCCGGGTGGTGGAGGTGCAGGAGGGCAGAGCGGAACTGTACTCGGGCAACTACTCCTTCTATGTGGAGGAAAAGGAACGCCGGTATCAGGAGCGGCTGCGCCAGTATGAGAAGGAGCAGGCCAAGATTGCCCAGCTGGAGCAAGCCGCCCAGCAAATGCGCCTGTGGGCGTTCCAGGGCAACGACAAGCAGTACAAGCGGGCCATCAACATGGAAAAGCGCATCGAGCGCATGAACACCACCGCCAAGCCAACCCGGGAGAAGAAGATGTCCACCCGGTTCGGGGAGCGGGAGTTCCACGGGGACGAGGCCATGGTGGTGACGGGGCTGACCAAGGGCTTTGGGGAGCGCACCCTCTTCTCCAACTTGAACTTGGAGGTGGCAGGGGGGGAGCGCATCGCCCTGTTGGGAGACAACGGCACTGGGAAGTCCACGTTTTTGAAGATCCTCATGGGAGAGGAGCAGCCCGATCAGGGCAGCATCTATTTAGGCCCCTCCATTCGTGTGGGCTACCTGCCCCAGATTGTCCGCTTTGACCACCCGGAGCGCAATCTGGTGGATACCATGCTCTACGCCCAGAACTGTACCACCCAGGAGGCGAGAGACCGGCTGGCCGCCTTCCGGTTCCGGGGGGATGACGTGTTCAAGCCGGTGTCCGCCCTGTCCGGCGGGGAGCAGTCCCGGCTGCGGCTGTGTATGCTCATGGACAGCAAGATCAATTTGCTGGTGCTGGACGAGCCCACCAACCACCTGGACATTGACTCCCGGGAGTGGATGGAGGAGGCGGTGGCGGAGTACGGGGGCAACCTGCTCTTTGTCTCCCACGACCGCTATTTTATTGAGAAGTTTGCCACCCGCATCTGGATGCTGGAGCATGGGACCATCTTGGACTTCCGGGGCACCTACGGGGAGTTCCGGGCGTTCCGGGAGCGGCAGGCCCAGCTGAAAAACGCCGCCAAGGCCCCGGTTCAGCCGGACAAGCCCAAGGCGGAGGAGAAGCCCAAGCGCAGCGGGGGCACCAAGGAGCTGGAAAAGCAGGTGCGAGCAGCGGAGCGGGCGGTGGAAAAGGCGGAAATCCGCCTGGATGAACTGACCGGAGAACTGGAGGCCGCGGCCAGCGACTATCTCAAAGCCCAGGAACTCTACGAAGAGCGCAGTCGGCTGGAGGATGAGCTGGCCCACCTGTATACCCAGTGGGAAACTCTGGCCGCTCAGCTGGAAGAGGCCAAAGGCTGACAAGGAGGGGCTATGACAGAGAAACTCAGAGGCGTTGAGCTGCGCTACGGGGAGATCGAGGCCCGCCTGGCAGCCAATGAGACCTATAACGACCCGGATTTGGTGTCCCGGCTGAACAAAGAACAGCGGGAGCTGGAGCCCTTGGTCACCGCTTACCGCAGCTGGTGCAAGGCCCGGGAGGACTGGACCGGGGCGGAGGAATTGCTCTCCGACCCAGAGTTCAAGGACTTGGCCCAGGAGGAGATGGCGGCGGCCAAGGAGGAGTTGGAGCGGCTGGAGCAGCACATCCGAGAGCTGCTGCTACCCCGAGACCCCAACGACGATAAAAACGTGATTTTGGAAATCCGGGCCGGGGTGGGGGGCGAGGAATCCGCCCTCTTTGCCCACTCCCTCACCCGCATGTACACCATGTACGCCGAGAAGCGGGGATGGCGGGTGGAGGTCAACAGCATCAGCGAGACGGAATTGGGGGGCGTGAAAGACATTTCCCTGACCATCTCGGGAGATGGGGCCTACTCCCGGCTGAAATTTGAAAGCGGGGTGCATCGGGTGCAGCGGGTGCCGGAGACGGAATCCGGGGGCCGGGTGCACACCTCCACCGCCACCGTGGCGGTGCTCCCCGAAATGGAGCAGGTGGATGTGCAGTTAAACCCTGCGGATGTGGAGATGCAGGTCTACCGGGCCTCCGGAGCCGGGGGCCAGCACGTCAACAAGACCTCTTCGGCGGTGCGCCTCATTCACAAGCCCACCGGTATCGTGGTGGAGTGCCAACAGGAGCGCAGCCAGTTCCAGAACCGGGAGAAGGCCATGCGCATTCTGGCCTCCATGCTCTATGACCAGGAGCAGCAGCGCATTTCCGCCGAGTACGGAGACCAGCGGCGTAGTCAGGTGGGGTCGGGCATGCGCAACGAGCGCATCCGCACCTACAACTTCCCCCAGGGGCGGCTTACCGAGCACCGTATTGGGTTGACGGTTTACAAATTGGACGCTGTGATGGATGGAGACCTGGACGAGATCATTGACGGGCTTATCACCGCAGACCGAGCTCAACGGCTGAAAGAAGGAGAGGGCTAGAGAGATGTATACCCATGTCATTTTTGATCTGGACGGGACGCTCCTCAACACCATTGACGACCTGGCCAACGCCGGCAACTGGGTGTGTACCCAGCGGGGCTGGCCCACCCACTCGGTGGAGGACTACAAGATCAAGGTAGGCAACGGCATTCCCAAGCTGGTGGAGCGGTTTGCCCCACAGGGGACGTCCCAGGCGGAACTGGAGGAGGCCCTGGCCCAGTTTATGGACTACTACGGCCAGCACAAAGAGGATTTGACCGCTCCCTACTGGGGCATGTCCCAGGTGCTGGACGCGTTGAAACAGGCAGGGGTGGGCATTGGTGTACTCACCAACAAGGCCCATTCCCTGGCGGGGGCGGTGGTGGAGCGGTACTACCCCGGGGTGTTCTCCCTGGTGCAGGGAGCGCTGCCCAAGAAGCCCACCAAGCCCGACCCCACGCTGCTCTATGCCCTGATGGAGCAGATGGGGGCCAAGCGCGAGACCACCCTCTTTGTGGGGGACAGCAACGTGGACATCCAGACGGGTAACAACGGCCAGTTGGACACCTGTGGGGTGCTGTGGGGCTTCCGCAGCCGCGCCGAGCTGGAGCGGGAGGGAGCCACCTACCTGGTGGAGCGGCCTGGACAGCTACTGGCCCTGGTGCTGGGTCGGGCCGAGACCCAGACCCTGTCCCCTCACGAAGTGGAGCGGGCCGCACAGATGCTCTCCCAGGGGCAGCTGGTGGCGGTGCCCACCGAGACGGTGTATGGCCTGGCCTCAGATGCCTATTTGGAAGAAGCGGTCCGGGCCAACTATGAGGCCAAGGGCCGCCCGGAGGAAAAGCCCCTGAACGTACTGGTGGACGGTATGGATATGGTGGAGGGGGTGTGTCGGGACATTCCGTCCGAGGCCTACACCCTGGCCGAGGCCTTTTGGCCTGGCCCACTGACCATGATTTTGCAGGGGAAGGGCACTTTGCCTGCCATTGTCCCCGCGGGAGGCGCGACCCAGGGGGTGCGCTGTCCCGACCATCCCGACACGCTGGGGGTCATCCGAGCCCTGGGCCACCCGCTGGCCTGTCCTTCCGCCAACCTATCCGGCCACCCCAGCCCCAAAAACGCGACCCAGGTGCTGGAGCAGCTGGACGGACGCATTGGGGCGGTGCTGGACGGCGGGGCCTGCTCGGTGGGGGTGGAGTCTACCATTGTGGACTTGACCGTGCGGCCCTTCCGCATTCTCCGCCAGGGCGGATTGAGCCGGGCGGACATTGAGAAGGTCTTGGTCTGTGAGGTGGAAGGATGAGCTTCACCATCATCGGCCTCACTGGACCTACGGGAGCGGGCAAGACCACGGTGCTCCATGTGCTGGAGGGGATGGGGGCGGCAGTGCTGGACTGCGACGCCATTTACCACGACTTGACCACCTCCAGCCAACCCATGCGGCAGGAATTGGCCCGGCGGTTTGGCTCCGACATCTACGACGCGCAGGGGGTGCTCCAGCGCAAGGTGCTGGGGGCCAAGGTTTTTGATGACCCTGGGGCGTTGGAGGAACTCAATGCCATCACCCACCGGTACATCCACATGGAAATCCAGCACCGACTGGAGCAGGCCCGAGAGGATGGAAAATCGGTGGCGGTGGTGGATGCCATTGCCCTCATTGAGAGTGGGCTGGCCGATATTTGCCAGATCACCGTGGCGGTGGTGGCCGGGCCTGAGACGAGGACAAAGCGGATCATGGCTCGGGACGGCATCGACGAGGTCTATGCCCGCAAGCGGGTGGAGGCGCAAAAGCCGGTGTCCTTTTTCCAGAGCCATTGCCAGTACACCTTACATAACGATGGAGACGACCCGGGGCAGCTGGAGCAGCAGGCCACGGCGTTGTTTGACCACATATTGCACAGATAAGACATAGGAGGTAATACCCATGGAAGAAAAAAGCAAAGGAAAGCTGCTGCGTGAGCAGCTGCTCAACGAGAAGAAGAACGGCTGGGACAAGGTGGACGAGGCCACCGAGCACGCCATTTTTGATTACTGCGAGGG
>CALXDO010000125.1 GCA_944387075.1 uncultured Oscillospiraceae bacterium
ACCTCCACGGTCAAATCATGCCATTTTGACGGTTTTATGCCGTATCCATGGGATTTATAGAAGGTTTGTGCTTCATCAAATCCAATGGTGAATGACAGAACTCTTACTTGCGGGGGTTCTTGATAGCTGCCTGTGCTGCGGCCAGGCGGGCAATGGGCACCCGGAAGGGGGAGCAGGAAACATAGTCCAGACCCACGTTGTGGAAGAACTGCACCGAGGAGGCCTCGCCGCCGTGCTCGCCGCATACGCCCAGCTTTAGACCCGGTTTGGTCTTGCGGCCCAAAGTGGCGGCCATTTCCACCAGACGGCCTACGCCCACCTGATCCAGACGCTGGAAGGGGTCAAACTCGTAGATCTTCTTGTCGTAGTAGGACTCCAAGAATTTTCCGGCATCATCGCGGGAGAAGCCGAAGGTCATCTGGGTCAGATCGTTGGTACCGAAGGAGAAGAAGTCAGCCTCCTTGGCGATTTCATCGGCGGTGAGAGCGGCTCTGGGAATCTCAATCATGGTACCCACCTTGTATTGCAGGTTGGTGCCGGAGTCCTGGAGCAGCTGAGCGGCGGTGTCCACCACGATGCTCTTGACGTAGGCCAACGCCTTGACCTCGCCCACCAGGGGAATCATAATTTCCGGGACGATGTTCCACTCGGGGTGCTTGGCCTGGACGTTGAGGGCGGCCTTGATGACGGCGCGGGTTTGCATCCGGGCGATTTCCGGGTAGGTGACATCCAGACGGCAGCCACGGTGGCCCATCATGGGGTTGAACTCGTGGAGGCTGCTGATGATAGCCTTGATGTCAGACACACTCTTGAACATGGCGTTGGCCAGCTGCTGGATGTCCGGCTCGTCAGTGGGGACAAACTCATGGAGCGGGGGGTCCAGGAAGCGGATGGTGATGGGATTGCCCTCCATGGCCTCGTACATGGCCTCGAAGTCTCCCTGCTGCATGGGTTCCAGAATAGCAAGGGCCTTTTCCCGCTGCTCGGTGGTGTCCGAGCAGATCATCTCGCGGATGGCCAGACTGCGATCCCCTTCAAAGAACATGTGCTCAGTGCGGCACAGGCCAATGCCCTGGGCGCCAAATTTCATAGCCTGACGGGCATCTCTGGGGTTATCAGCGTTGGTGCGCACCTGGAGACAGCGGTACTTATCGGCCCAGGCCATGATGCGTCCGAACTCGCCGCCAATGGAGGCATCCACAGTGGGCAAAGGCTGACCATAGATGTTACCGGTGGAGCCATCCAGACTCAGCCAGTCGCCCTGGCGGTAGACATGGCCGGCCAGTTCAAACTGGCGGTTGGCCTCGTCCATCTTGATGGCACCGCAGCCGGAGACACAGCAGGTGCCCATACCACGGGCCACCACAGCGGCGTGGGAGGTCATACCGCCGCGGACGGTGAGGATGCCTTGGGAGGCAGCCATGCCCTCAATGTCCTCGGGGCTGGTTTCCAGACGGACCAGAACCACAGGCTCGCCTCGGCTGGCCCACTCTTTGGCATCCTCGGCAGTGAACACGATGCGGCCGCAGGCGGCACCGGGGGAGGCGGGGAGGGCGTTGCCGACAGGCGTGGCGTTTTTCAGAGCCTGAGGGTCAAATTGGGGGTGGAGCAGGGAGTCCAGATTGCGGGCATCAATCATCAGCACCGCTTCTTGCTCGGTAATCTGTCCCTCATCCACCAGATCACAGGCAATTTTCAAAGCGGCGGTAGCGGTACGCTTGCCGTTGCGTGTCTGGAGCATATATAGCTTGCCGTTTTCCACAGTGAACTCCATGTCCTGCATGTCATGGTAGTGATCCTCCAGGGCTTTGGCGGCAGCCTCGAAGCGAATGTAGGCCTCGGGGAATTTTTCGGCCATTTGACTAATGGGCATGGGAGTGCGCACACCAGCCACCACGTCCTCGCCCTGGGCATTGACCAGGAACTCGCCCATGATCTTCTTTTCGCCCGTGGCGGGGTTGCGGGAGAAAGCCACACCGGTGCCGCAGTTGTCGCCCATGTTGCCAAAGACCATGGCTTGCACATTGACGGCGGTGCCCCAGGAGCTGGGAATGTCGTTCATGCGGCGGTAGACAATGGCACGAGGATTGTTCCAGGAGCGGAACACAGCGGTAACCGCACCAATGAGCTGTTCCTTGGGATCGGTGGGGAAGTCTGCACCCACCTTTTCCTTATATTCTGCCTTAAACTGCTCGGCCAGTTCCTTCAGATCATCCGCGGTAAGTTCCACGTCCTGGGTAACGCCCCGGGCATGCTTCATTTGGTCGATGAGCTCCTCAAAGTATTTCTTGCCCACTTCCATAACCACATCGGAGTACATCTGGATGAAGCGGCGGTAGCAGTCGTAAGCCCAGCGGGGATTGCCGGACTTCTCTGCCATGACCTGCACCACTTCCTCGTTAGGGCCCAGGTTCAAAATGGTGTCCATCATGCCAGGCATGGAGGCCCGGGCGCCGGAACGAACAGACACCAGCAGGGGATTTTCGTTGTCGCCAAACTTCTTGCCGGTGATCCCTTCCATCTTCTCGATATATTCCAAAATCTGAGCTTGAATTTCCGGGGCGACGACCTGGCCGTCTTCATAGTACCGGGTACAGGCCTCTGTGGTAATGGTAAAACCCTGGGGAACGGGCATGCCCAAGTTGGTCATCTCGGCCAAATTTGCGCCCTTGCCGCCCAGCAATTCTCTCATGCTGCCGTTGCCTTCGGAAAACAAATAGACATACTTGTGAGACATAAACATTCCTCCATTTTTGTGTGGGTGCCCTTTACCTGGGGAAAGCTTCTAATGTCATTCTAGATAGAAGTGACTAAAAAGTCAAGATGAAATTCGTAAGCTTTGTGCAAACTCATCAAGGAGAATTGTGGAAATAGGGGGTGGAAAGTCATATGTGAGAAAATGCAAAAAACGGGCTTCGGACATGATCAAACTTGATTTTTGCGCTAAAATTTTGCATCCATGCAAAATTGCGTTGACAAAACGGGGGTTCATGCTATACTGAACACAGAAAACAAGAAAATGAGTTTACGGCGATCCGCTGTTTCTTGAGTGGAAAAGCCGGAGCAAGGAATACGTGGAAAAGGGGTATGGATATGGGTTACACGAAAGAGGACATCATCCGCATTGTTAAGGAAGAGGACATCAACTTCATTCGCATGCAGTTTACCGACATTTTTGGTCAGTTGAAGAATGTGGCCATCACCGCCTCCCAGATTGAGAAGGCCTTGAACAACCAGATCACCCTGGACGGCTCTTCCATCGAGGGCTTTGTGCGCATCAACGAGTCGGACCAGTACCTGTATCCTGATCTGGATAGCTTTGCCATCTTCCCCTGGAGACCGCAGCATGGTCGGGTAGCCCGTCTGGTGTGCGATGTGTATAACCCCGATGGAACCCCCTTTGTGGGCGACCCCCGCGGTGTGCTCAAGCGTGTGCTGCAAAAGGCCCGCGACATGGGCTATGAGGCCTTCAACGTAGGCCCCGAGCCTGAGTTTTTCCTTTTCAAAACCGACGAGGAGGGCTGCCCCACCACCAAGACCAACGATGAGGCCGGTTACTTTGATCTGGGCCCTCTGGACCACGGTGAGTCCACCCGCCGGGAAATCTGTCTGGCGCTGGAAAAAATGGGGTATGAGATTGAGGCGTCTCACCACGAGGTAGCTCCCGGTCAGCATGAGATTGACTTCAAATACTCCGACGCCCTCCAGTGCGCCGATAAGATTATGACCTTCAAGTTGGCAGTCAAGACCATCGCACAGAAGAATGGCCTCCACGCCACCTTTATGCCCAAGCCCATCTTTGGGATTGCCGGTTCCGGTATGCACGTGAATATGTCCCTGTTCCGCAATGGCAAGAACGCCTTCTATGATGAACATGGGGATAAGAAGCTGTCCCGTGAGGCCTACGCCTTTATGGCGGGCATTCTCCACCACATGAAGGGCATCACCGCCATCACCAACCCCTTGGTCAACTCCTATAAGCGTTTGGTGCCCGGCTACGAGGCCCCTTGCTACATGGCCTGGTCTGCCTCCAACCGTTCCGCCCTCATTCGCATCCCCGCCGCCCGTGGCCAGTCCACCCGTGTGGAACTGCGCAACCCCGACCCCGCCTGCAACCCCTATCTGGCTCTGGCTGTGTGTCTGGCCGCCGGTCTGGACGGCATTGAGCGCGACCTGACCCTGCCCGCCGAGATCACGGAAAATATCTTTGATATGACTCATGCCACCCGCAAGCGCCGTGGCATTGAGGCCCTACCCGGCTCTTTGGACGAGGCTCTGGTGCTGATGAAGAAGGATAAGCTTGTCATGTCCACCCTGGGTGAGCATGTGGCTAGCCAGTTCATCGCCGGCAAGGAGAGAGAGTGGGAGGAGTACCGCACTCGTGTGTCCAGCTGGGAGTTGGATAAGTACATGATCAACTATTGATCGCTCCCGCTGCCCTTGGGCAAATGGGGATGGGAGGAGTGTGAGTCTGGTGCAAACAGTAATTGTAGCCTTTGAAAACCGTGCCACAGCGGCCAGCATCTCGGAAGTGCTGGAGAGCGGCGGTGTGGCCGACTGTGTGGTGTGCCATAGTGCGGCTGAGGTGCGCCGCTTGGTAAATAAGCAGGGGCTGGGCGTGGTGGTGTGTGGGTTCAAGTTCCCTGATGGAGCGGGGGAGGATCTGTATTACGACCTGCCGGAGCGGTGTGTTATGCTGATGATAGCCCCACAAAACCGCTTGGAGCTGTGCGAAACCGAGGAGATTTTCCAGCTGCCTTCCCCGGTGAGTCGGGGAGACTTGCTGGCTTCGGTGCGGATGCTGCTCCAGTTTGCCCGCCGTCGGGTGTCTCGCTGCCCAGTACCGGGGCACCGCAGCGAGGAGGAAAACCAGCTGGTGGATCAGGCCAAGGCGGTGCTTATGGACCGCCACGGCATGACCGAGGAGCAGGCCCACCGCTTTCTGCAAAAGGAGAGCATGGATCACGGGGCCAAGCTGGCAGAGACAGCTCGCATCGTGCTGGGAAATTCATAATCAAACAAACTCCGAAAAGGACGGCAATTTTGCCGTCCTTTTTTCATATTCTATGGGAGAAGGGAGTGGTGGTATGAAATTTACCAAAATGCACGGGCTGGGCAACGA
>CALXDO010000126.1 GCA_944387075.1 uncultured Oscillospiraceae bacterium
CGTGGCAGACGAATTTTTCCCGGCTGGCCAGCTCTTCTCCCACTTTGGCCGCCAGCTCTTCCCGGGTGGTGGCCCGGTGGAAGCCGGTGGCGATGAGGAGGGTGATGTCGATGTCGGGGTTGCCCTCCCGCAGCTCAGCGAGCATGAAGGGGAGGATGTGCTTGCTGGGGACGGGGCGGGTGTGGTCGCTGACGATGATGGTGGCGGTTTTTTTGCCCCTGGCCAGCTCTGAGAGCCGGGGAGAGCCGATGGGGGCCGCCATGGCCTTCCGGACCAGCTCGTCCTCGCTGTCCTCGGCCTTCAGGGTCCCGATTTGAGACTCCAGGATCTCCGCGCCGGAGATGTCCCGGTGGAGCTCCGCTCCGGTGACGCCATAGGGAATGCGCAAGATGAATCCCTCCAATCGCAGAATTTTGTTCGGTGTTCAGGGACACAACCCGGAGATTGGCCCCACCTATTTCTGACAATAGTTTATCACGATTTCCGGTACACGCAAGTTTTTTTACACAAAATCGAGGATTTCTATATTTCGCACAATTTGTAGGACCAATTTTCGGCGAATTGTAGGAAAATCAAAATTTGACCTATTTTCTATGGACATAGCAGAAAAACGGCGGTAAAATGGCCCAGAAAATGGTGTGCCGTTATCGGGACGAAATGTGCCGAAAATAGACCGGCGCACAGAAAAGCGGGAGAGGGGTGCGCCTGAACTGGTAGCACCAATTAGAACGACCTGGGCCCGCAGCAACTGAAATGGGGTGGAACGCTATGCTGGAGATTGTAGGAATGGGTATTTTGTCGCTGCTGCCGATCATCTGGCTGATCGTGGCGCTGACGGGACTGAAGATGGCGGGCCATAAGGCGTGCTTGGGCGCCCTGCTCATCACCATCGTGGAGGCGCTGTTCCTCTGGAGAATGCCGGTCATCGACTGCGCCACCTCCGCCCTGGAGGGCTTCGCCTCGGCCCTGTGGCCCATTATCCTGGTCATCATCGCCGCGATTTTTACATACAACCTGACATTGCGGACCGGGGCCATGGATGTCATCAAGCAGATGCTCACCAGCGTCTCGGCTGACCAGCGGGTGCTGGTGCTCCTCATCGGCTGGTGCTTCGGCGGCTTCATGGAGGGCATGGCCGGCTTCGGCACCGCCATCGCCATCCCGGCCTCCATGTTGGCCGGCATGGGGATGAACCCCCTCACTGCCTGTCTGGTGTGTATGCTGGCCAACGCCTTCCCCACCGCCTTCGGCTCGGTGGGCATCCCCACAGTGACCCTGGCCAACGTCACCGGGCTCGACCCCCTGCCCCTGGCCTTCACCACGGTGGTACAGATGGTCCCCTTTATGATCCTGGTGCCCTTCCTGATGGTCATTGTGGGGGGCGGCGGCCTCAAGGCCCTGAAGGGCATGGTGGGCGTCACCCTGGTCTCCGGCGTCTCCTTTGTGCTTCCCCAGCTGGTGGTGGCCAGATTCACCGGCCCGGAGCTGCCCGTCATCGTGGGCTGCGTGGTGAGCCTGGGCTGCACCATCCTCATGGCCCGCTCCCGCAAAAACGCCCCCATTCCTGAGGAGTACAATATGAAGAACGGGCAGGGGGAGGCCAAGGCCATCGACGGCCGGACCGCTTTGATCTCCTGGCTGCCCTTCCTCCTGATCTTTGTCCTGCTGCTGCTGACCTCTAAGCTGGTGGCCCCCATCAACAGCGCGCTCTCCGGTTTTTCCAGCGCCATCCAGATCAGCACCTCTCCCAATGCCGGCACCGCCTCCTTCAGCTGGGTCAACACCCCGGGCATCTGGATCTTCCTGGCGGCCATCATCGGCGGCGTCGTCCAAAAGGCCGGCGGCAAGGTCATGTGGGAGACCCTGGTGGCCACGGTGAAGCAGATGTCCAAGACCATCGTCACCATCATGTCGGTGCTGGCGGTGGCCAAGATCATGACCTACTGCGGCATGATCGACGACATGGCAGCCTTCTTCGTGGGCATCACCGGCAGCTTCTATCCCTTCGTCTCCCCCATCATCGCGGCCCTGGGCGCCTTTATCACCGGCAGCGGTACCAGTACCGAGGTGCTGCTGGGCACCCTCCAGACCGCGGCGGCGGAGCAGATCGGCGCCTCCCCCTACTGGCTGGCCGCCGCCAACTCCACCGGCGCCGGCATCGGCAAGATCCTCTCTCCCCAGTGCATCGCCACTGCGGCGGCGGCCGTGGGCCTGGTGGGGCAGGACTCCAAGCTCCTGGGCGGCATCATCAAGTGGGCGCTGCTGGAGCTGGTCCTGGCCTGCCTGATCGTGGGCCTGCTGGGGGGCATCCTTCCGCCTGTCCTGGGGGTCTGACGACCTCCCGGCTCCTTCCCCAAGGCTCTGCTGCGGACCAATCGGCCTGCGGCAGAGCCTTTTTGCGTAAAAGAATGCCAGACAGGAAGGCAGCCGCTGCGGAGGTGTACCTCCACAGCGGCCAGGGACTCCAGAATATCTTGCAGGCGCATTCCGCTTTCCATGTCAAGGAAAGGAAACCCGTATGACAACGCCATGGCAGAAAATTTCTTCTCCATCCTCAAAACCGAGTGCATTTACCGCCACAAACCGGCCACCTTCTCGCAAGCCAATGAGATGATCGACCGATATATCCACTTTTACAACCATGAGCGCATCCAGTTAAAGACTGGAGAGGCGCCGCTGACGCGACGCCTCTCCTACTAAAACTCAATCTTTCCTACCAGGGTACTTTTTGTACTGTCCGCACATAATGGGCCAGTGCATGGACAAACAGGTGGTGAGAGCGTGGACAATTCCACATCAGACGGGGAACGGATCGCAGAACTGTATCGTGAGATGTATGGGCAGATGTTCGCCTATGCCTCCTGTATCCTGCGGGACCGGGACCTGGCGGAGGAGGCGGTGCAGGACGCCTTCTGCATCCTCTGCGTGAAGGCGGAGGATACCTTCACCCGGGACAACCCCAAAGGCTGGCTCATGCGGGTGCTCCAGAACGTTATGCGCAACCGGAGCCGCCAGCGGGCCGCCGTGAGCCGCCT
>CALXDO010000127.1 GCA_944387075.1 uncultured Oscillospiraceae bacterium
ATTCAATCCGGCCTTTTGTGCCAGACGATACTCGCTCCAGCCCCGTTCATTCAATAACTCACGCAGCTTTTCCAGCACGTCCATCTAATCACCCACCTTTACCCTCTCAGTCTACCCGACAATAAAATAGTTCGATACCTGCAACTTGTCGTGTTGTTACCGTTATATTAAACTGTATTTACCCGACAACTGAGGGCAAGAAAGGTGGTTCTACTATGAGTTTACCAGAAGCAGAAAAGCGAGCAAAACGGTGCTGCTTTACAGGACACAGGCCGGAAAAGCTAGGCATCCCTGAAACAATCATCTATAAGAAACTGAGCGATGCAATAGATCTTGCACGAAGCAGAGGCATTGTTACATTCATCTGTGGGATGGCTCGGGGCTTTGACCTCTGGGCAGGATCGGCTGTACTCCAGAAGAAAGAAATTGACCCAAAAATAAAGCTCATCTGTGCAACCCCATTCACAGGCTTTGAGAACCGATGGAACTCACACTGGCAAGAATTATACGCCCACATTGCATCTCATGCGGACTACAAAGTCGCAATTAGCCACAGCTATGACCCAGGCTGTTTCCAGCGACGCAATGAATGGATGGTAAACCATTCAGGGCTGGTCATCGCTGCATACAACGGAGAACCCGGAGGAACCAAAAATACCATTCTTTATGCCGAACGATGTGGAGTCCCGGTCCACAACATTTTGGATTTCTCTATGGAGTTCCACGGTTTCTAGCAAGTTCAAGTCACGCTGCAAAACTGATTCAATACAAACAGATGCAAACAGGCCAAAGAGAGGCACGGATTACACATCCGTGTTTCTCTTTGGCCTATTTCAGAAGAAGGCGCATTTCGCCAGAAAGGAGAAGTCATGAACATCCGTAAAAACATCGATTATTCCACCATGTTTGATGCCATGCGAGTTGCAATGAGCGCAGATATGTCCCAGACAAAGCTGTATTACGAACTGGGCCGTCTCATTTGCCAGCGCACGGAAAAGGGTGCCGCTGTGGCCGCTGCTGAGTACCTACAACGGAATTACCCCGATGTTCCTGGTCTCTCCCCTCGCAACCTGCGAAGGATGCGAGACTTCTATCGTATGTATGAGAGAAATCCTGCATTACTGGATCTAGCGATGGACATCGGATGGACACAGAACGTGGTCATTCTGGAAGCTAATTTGAACACAGAGGAACAGCGCTGGTATCTGTGTGCCGTCAAGCAGTTTGGGTGGTCCAAGGCTGAACTCCAAAGAAACATTGGGGCCGCAGTCCATTTGGAAATCTGTCTAGACGAGTGTGGCGATCCCTGCTATACTGAAATCAAACACAGCAAATCGGAGTGCATACAGTATGACCAGAATACTTTTTCTCTGCCGCAAGAATGTATACAGGAGCCCAATGGCCGAGTTTATCATGAAGGATTTGGTGCGGAAAGCTGGTCTGGAATTAGAGTTCCACATCGAATCGGCAGCCACCAGCACCGAGTCTATTGGCTCACCTGTCTATCCACAAGTCTCTGGCAAGCTGTCAGAGTACGGCATCGATTGCTCCGGCAAGAGATCCCGTCAACTGCTGAACAGCGACTACGAGAAATACGACCTCCTGATTGGTATGGATCAAGCCAACCTGCGGAGTATGTACCAAATTTGCGGTGGCGATTTTTCCGACAAAATGCATCTGCTAATGGACTTCACCAACCGTCCCAGCGAGGTAGACGATCCGTGGTACACAGGCGACTTTGATGCCACCTGGCAGGATATAGAGGAAGGCTGTCGGGGATTACTTCAAAGAATCACAGGACGTGTATAACAAATGCTATAATACAACAGCATTATGCAAAATTTCCTTGATGAAAACTCTTCATTGTCTTTAGGAGACCAGAATGGAAAGAACGAACGAGTTGCTGACTGCAATAAATAAATATTTCTCTTCCGACGAAGGGACAAGTATAAAATACCACGGAACGGGTGCTGTAGCAAAAGAGTTCGCCGATGTATTTCAATTCGGAGAAAAGTTTATTGGCGATGCTCCAGATATGTTTATTCGCAAAAATGATGTAGCTTTCATCATAGAACATTTCGAATTTGATTGTTATAGGGCTACACGGAAAGGCAGTCAGAACAGAAGAGAGCAAAGCCGAATAGAACGATTGGAGAAAAAGCTCATTCCAACAGAAGCCGGTGTCTATTTTCACGATAAAATACACGGGACTTCATCATATCAAGACTACATTGAAAATGTGTGTCGCAATTTTAATGAACATTATTTGCAAATCAACACATACAAGGCAAACCTAAAAAAATATGGACTGATAAGCGACTCTTTGGCGGTTCAGGTTCTATTTCTTATTGAAGACACATCGCCGTTAGGGAGCATGATCGTAGACTATAGCAATAATTCCCCATCCATTCACTCAATCTGTCTTGGAGCATGCCCAGAATTCCTATCTCTTTTGGGTAATAGTCCAGCTGTCAATTGTGTTCTTGCATGCTCCATGATTGGATCTACTAAAGAAGTCTGGTTTATTGACAGAAATGAGATATCGGAATATCAAAAGGAATCTATAGATTATTCTAAAATGAAATTTATGGATTACGAGCCACAGGTATCTGGCTTTCAATTTCTAATCCCTAGCAAAAAGAATATTGATGGCTGAACAAAGTGTTGGACCCCACCCCCCTCTTTCCCTGGTATGGAGGCCTTACTTCAAAAACCAAAAAATGCGAAAGTATTTTTTACTCTCTGACGACATTTAGACACTCATTTTCGAACGTGGAGATGTTTGCATCTATAGTGTTGGGGTGTTCCACACTCGGGAGATCTCGTTTTGAGATCTCCCGAGTTTTTTCATGCCTTTAGGATGCTCGATAGTACGCACTCTTGTCCCCTTCCGGATATAGGAAGTAACCGTCAAACCTGGCGGCGGATTGCTGGAATGTAGCTACCGTGAGAAAATATCTCCATAATAGCGGATAGTATCGTAGAGTCTCGGAGACTGGAAGATACTATCCGAGACTGGAGATAGTTATG
>CALXDO010000128.1 GCA_944387075.1 uncultured Oscillospiraceae bacterium
CGCTGTTTTCTCTTTGCTCAGAGGTTCGAATCACCCCACATCACGAAAATGGCCTTTTGCATCTCCATCTCGTCTGGTGCTCGATTTTGTCCTCTGAAACGGCTGAAACCCTTGCCGCAGCAAGGGTTTTAGGGGTTGCATCTTTTTCAGCAACCTTAGTTGGTCCGAGTGACAGGATTCGAACCTGCGGCATCCTGCTCCCAAAGCAGGCGCGCTACCAACTGCGCTACACCCGGATATGGAATTTTCCAATTGTGGTCAAACATGTGGTCAACGCCGATTTTTGACCAGTTACCGGCGAGGGGGAAAGTGATGTCAGACCTAGGGCCCCAAGACTTTCCGGGTTTTCCAAGGGCTGCGGCTCGAACCTGAGCCTCACGCTCCCAAAGCAGGCGCGCTACCAACTGCGCTACACCCGGATATTTTGCTTCGGTCGAGACTTCGGTCGAGACTATATTATAGCGGATTTTCTTGCTCTTGGCAAGAGTTTATGATATGATTTTCTCGACTTTCTTTTCAATGTATGAGGTGAGCCCTATGAGAATGCGGAAAAAGAAAAATTTGGACCGGCGCATGGAATCTTGTGCCGATTTGTGGGTGAAGGACCCCACGGCCCAGAAGGGCAAATGGCGGGAATTGATGCCCCAGGCTCAGGGCCTGCGGTTGGAGTTGGGGTGCGGGAAGGGGAGGTTTACCGCTGAGACGGCAGCAGCCCATCCCCAGGATTTGTATGTGGCCGTGGAGCGGGTGCCGGATGCCATGGTGATTGCCATGGAGCGGTGCCGAGAGAAGGGCCTGCAAAATGTCTTTTTCATTGACGGGGATGCTGCCTGTCTCAGTGATTACTTCGCCCCCGACGAGGTAGACCTGCTCTATATCAATTTCTGTGATCCCTGGCCCTCGGTGAAGCACTCCCGCCGCCGTCTGACCCATGAGAACTTTTTGCGTGGCTATCGTAAAGTGCTGCGGGATGGGGGACAGATTCACTTCAAGTCGGACAACCGAGATTTGTATGAGTGGTCTCTGTTCCAGTTCCCTAAGGCGGGATTTGAACTCTCTGAGGTCACTCGCAACCTCCATCAGCATGGCATTTGCGGGATTATGACCGACTACGAGGAGAAGTTCCACAACTTGGGCACGCCCATCAATCGCTGTGTGGGCACTAAGGTGGCGCTACCGGACCTTCCGGTGGTAGATGCTTTGGCGGGTCATCTGCCCCAGTTTGAGATTCGGGACGTGAAAGAAACTGATATGGCAGAGGTGCTGAAGCTACTGGAGGGAAACTCTGCTTATTATACCATCCAGGGACAGCAGCAACCCACCCTGCGCAGCCTCCGGGAGGACGTGGCCGCCATCCCACCCCGCTGTACCCCGGAGCAGAAACACTATGTGGGCCTGTGGCGGGAAGGCGTGCTGCAAGGAGTGTTGGACCTGGTAGAAGGATACCCCCGGGAGCGCACCCTTTGGATTGGCTTCTTTATGGTAGCACAACCCCTGCATCGGCAGGGGATTGGCCGCACCGTGGTGGAGGCACTCCCAGCGGCTGCTGGAGAGGCCGGGATGGACAGCCTGCGCCTGGGTTGTCTGAAGGAGAACGAAGCAGGACACAAGTTCTGGAAGGCCATGGGCTTCCAGGATCTACGGGAGGGCGAGGCTCTCACTGGCGGCAGTGCTGTGTGGATCATGGAACAGCTGGCAGAGAAATAATACATGGAGCCGTTGCAGAAGTTCGATTCTGCAACGGCTCCATGCATTACAGGGGCAAAAGCACATGATACACCATCATATAGTGGGCCACTGAGCCCAGAACGATGAACACATGGAAAATCTCATGACAGCCAAAGCGGGGATTATCCCGTGCAGGCCACTTTAGAGCGTAGAGCACCCCGCCAATGGTGTACAGAATACCGCCGGACAGCAACCAGGCCACCCCAGATATTCCTAAGCTAAGGTAGAGGGGGTAAATGGCGACCACAGCCAGCCAGCCCATGGCAATGTACACCGTGGAGGTGAGCCAGCGGGGGCAGTTGATCCACACCAGGGTCATCACCAGTCCGGCAATGGCCAGAGCCCAGATGATGCCAAACATGGACCAGCCCCAGGGACCCCGCAGTGCAGTGAGACACACGGGGGTGTAAGTGCCTGCAATGAGAAAGTAGATGGAGGCGTGGTCATATTTGCGCAGAGCAATGCGCTTGCTGGCACAGGTGCGCACCGAATGGTAGAGGGTGGAGGCGGTATACAGTCCGATCATGGATAGACCATAGATGGAGAAGGAGACCAGCTTCCACACGTCAGCACCAGTGGACACAGCCTTGACCAACAGCAGTACCGTACCAAGGATGGCCAGGGCAGCCCCGATTCCGTGGGTGATGGCGGACCAAGGGCGCAACCCGTCAAAGGGGGTGCGACCATGCTCCTGGGGCCGTCTCCGAGGACGAGGCAGGGCATCAAAGGGCTCGGGAGTAAGTGCGTGTTCCATAGAGACACCATCCTTTCTAGGGTTTTATTATAGCATGCCTACGCTATAATATCAAGAGAAATATCACTAAATATAATTATTGAAATTATATTCTAAAAATAGGCGAGATTGAATTGATGGAGCATGTGTGGTAAAATAAAAAAAGCAAATTTTCGAGAAGCAGGAGGAGAGAACATGGGAGAGAGCCTGGGTCTGTATTTACACATTCCATTTTGTCGCAGCAAGTGTGACTACTGCGATTTTTATTCGCTGGCGGGTCGAGAAGATCGGATGGATGACTACCAGAAAGCTCTCCTGTGCCACATTGTGGAAAGTGCCGAGGTGGCCCGCAGCTATGCCCTCAACAGTATTTATATTGGCGGCGGGACTCCGACCTGGTATGGGGAAAAGCGGCTGGTGGAGTTGCTGCGCACGGTCAAACGCCAGTTTTGCATGTCCAAGGATGTGGAGATTACACTGGAAGCCAATCCAGACAGTGTGGATGCCAAAATGCTGCGCCACTTGCGGCGGATGGGGGTCAATCGGATCTCCATGGGCATGCAGTCTGGAAATGATCAGGAGTTGTGTGCCGTTCACCGGCCTCATACTTACCAGCAGGTTGTGGACGCGGTTTCCGCTGTGCGCCAGGCCAAAATCCACAATTTGAATCTGGACTTGATTTACGGCCTGCCCGGGCAGACAGAGGAGAGCTGGCATGACACAGTGGAAAAAGCACTGGGCCTGGCCCCGGAGCACCTCTCCTGTTACGGACTGACAGTGGAGGAGGGAACTCCTCTGGCGCAGCGGGTGGCACGGGGCGAAAAACTGCCGGACGAGGATCAGCAGGCAGCACTGTATTTGTGGACCGTGGAGCGGTTGGCAAAAGCGGGATATGAACAATACGAGATCTCCAACTTTGCCAAATCTGGCCGCCAGTCCCGGCACAACATGAAGTATTGGATGGGCCATCCCTATATGGGATTGGGGGCTGCAGCCCACTCGGACTTTGGTGGGCGTCGGTACTCCTTTGTCTCCGACTTGGAGGCATACATTCAAGGCATGCTGGAAGGGGGCGAAGTGGTGGACGAGTCCGAGGAGATCACTCGTCGGGAGCGGGGCAGCGAGTATTTGATGCTGCGCCTGCGCACAGTTCACGGCATTGACGAGTGGGAGTATCGCCGGGAATACATGATGAATTTTGATCCCATTGGGGCAAAATTGGCGGAGTTTGAACAACATGGATGGGTGTGTCGGCAGGGACGCCGATGGCAGTTTACCCCGGAAGGCTTCTTGCTATCCAACCAACTGATTGGACAGCTGTTGGAGTTGCAGGAGAATGCTACACTGGGAGGTACGCTGGAGCGGATTCGCAGGAAAAAAGAAGAGGGATTCTGATAAAAGAGCAGACGGGCGAAAATACCGTCTGCTCTTTTTGGGGTAGGACGGGAAAAAGTGGGCATACTGGCACTGAGGTGAAATCCAATGAACATGAGCAATGAGGAGTATCAACAGTATGTCATGGCCATGGCCAAGTCCTCCCCCACAGGAAAGAATCTGGTCTGGGCCTTTTTGGTGGGCGGTGGGATCTGCGCTGTGGGACAAGGACTGAGCACCCTGTATGAGATGTGGGGGGCCGGGGATAAGGCTATGCCACTGGTGTCGTTGACCTGGGTGTTTGTGGCGGCATTTCTCACGGGGATCGGGGTTTTTGATGACATCGCACGTCATGCCGGAGCAGGAACTCTGGTGCCCATCACTGGATTTTCCAACGCCATGGTGTCTCCAGCCCTGGAGTTCCAAAGTGAGGGACGGATCACGGGAACCGGGGCCAAACTCTTTACCGTGGCAGGGCCGGTGCTGGCTTATGGAGTATTTGCCAGTGTGGTATACGGAGTCATTTTAATGGTATTGGGACTTGGATAACGGAAAAGGCGAGGATACGTTAAGATTTACGTATCCTCGCCTTTTTATGCGATAGAGAAGGATGTGCGGCAGAATGGCCTAACCATTCTCCTCTTTGCTGGGATCAATCACCGGGGGCTGCCGCTGCATCATGGAGGAGGGAACGATGGGGTCAACGGCCGGAGCGTGCTCAGACAGGGCGGATTCCAACTCTGCCACCAAGAGAGGTGTGGCAATGCCAGCTGCGTCCTGGTTCACCGTGGCAGCTTTTTTCAGCTCGCTGCGCAGCACCAGAACCTCTCTGGGAGCACTGACACCGATGTTCACCTGTCCGCCGGCCTCAATGGAGAGAATAGTGATGCTGATTTGGTCACCAATGATGAGTGACTCACCCTCCTTACGGCTGAGAACCAGCAATCAGTCCACCTCCTTTGTGGAGAACTCATCCAAACGGTGGCGCATGTGATAATCCTCGGTGTCCAGAATGACTTGGATTCCTTTGTGCGCATCCGGATTGATGACCACAGGGCAACGCAGATTGACGGTGCTCTCACCGACAGGCTCCCGGGCCACACACATGACATAATAACAAAGCTCATGGCTCTGGGAAACCCCCATCCAAGCTAGCTCCTGATCCGACAAAATGGGGGCATAGTCTGGCTTGAGTGAAAAGGGATTCATCAGGATGAAAGCTGGGGCAGGTCCGGCCACACTTTGCAGACAGAGCATGTTCCCGTGGCTACCGGAAAAGGGGAGCAGTACAAACTGCGTCTCCTTCTCGAAGCCAAAGAGACCATTGGGAAAGTCCAACACCTGTTCCGGGGAATAGGAGATTTGACCGAAATATTTAGTATCCAGTTGCAAGGTATATCCTCCTGTTGGTCAGACGTTAACATCCATAGACGATTGATCGGGAGCGGAAGAGGGGGGAACATACAGGGGCTCTCCCACATATTTGATGATGACATCCGGCCGCTGTGTGACAACGAACTCGATGTCGCCCGGGATAAAGGTGAAACTCATCTTTTCCATGCGCCAGTCGAAGTTCAACTTATCCATCTCGTACTGGATGTTGATGTTCCCTCCATCCCAGGAAATATCTGGGCCAACATTGGGGAGAAACTCAATGTTCACATTGGCAGGCTGACCAATGTTCTGCTCCTTGGCCAACTGGGGGATGATATTCTGATCTATGCGGGCCTCCATCATCATGCGTCCCTCCCGGGCCATGGTCGCAGTGGCCTTGTAAGCAGCCTGTATACCGGCCTGGGCCTGCTGACGAATCAAAGAGGGAGTGGTGGGATTGATGGAATTGCGGCACTCGAAGGTGTCGATGTTGACCTTAATGGGCTGGCTGCGGATGCTCAGCCCGCCCTGATCCCGAGAGATTTCCAATTGGGTAGTTCCGCTGGCATACTCCAGGCGGGAGGGAGTTACCTTCATTTGAATTTCGATGGGGATCGTCTTGATTTCAATGAGAGGATACACGAAAAAAGCCTCCTTTAGATAAAATGAAATGCAATGCCGTGGATTGAATGCCTAGCTTACATTAGTTGAGATAATCCATCAAAGACTGAGGAATTACGTTGGCACCCACCTGGAGGGCGGCGTTGTAGGTGGTCTGTGCGCTGGAGAGAGTGAGGATGGCTTCCATCCGATCCACCTGCTCAATGCCCAGAAGCTCGGTGTTGAGGGAAAGGTAAGAGGATTCCAGCTGGGTCTGATTGCTCTCTAGGAACTTGGCGGTGGTGTCCAGTTCGGTGTGCTGGGCAGAAAGCTCCTCGTGAGCTGCATCCAGTTTGGTCATCAAGCGGCGGGCATCCTCCAGATTACCAGCACTGCTCCACTCCTTGGTCTCTGCGTTGTAGCCCTGGAAAATCTCGGACATACGCACCATGATGGAAATGATATTCTTGGGATCGCCGTCCTCGTCTAGGCCATAGCCACCGGAGAAATCCAAACCAGAAATGGCACCATCAAAGGCTGTGGATTCAATGACCTTGCCGTCTGCGTCCACAGCAAAGCCCATGCCGATGTCCACATACTGATGTTCGTCAGACCACTGTGCCAGCATCTCCCCATTGGTCATGGGAGTGACGCCATCCTCCTTAAGCACGTTGTTGCCGTCCGCATCCACGTAGGCTTGATCATAATAGGCCTCGTTGGGATCATCAATGCGCACATTGCGATAAGTGACATAGGTCCTTCCATCTTCGGCTGTCTCCAGATCGAAGGGAGGATTCTTGGTGTCGGTTCCATTGAAGAGATAGTTTCCGTCGTACTTGCTGTTCAGGCTCTGCACAATGGACTCGGCACCAGCAAACATCACCTGACCGTTGGTATTTAAGTTGGTCAGGCCCTCCTCGCTGATACCATCCAAAGCGGGAACCTTAGCCAGGTCTGTGACCAATTCATTGATGACATCGTCAGCAATGTCCCAGGCGGTGGAGTACTTTTTCAGCAAAGTATTATTGTTGGAAGCCTGAGTATTGGTGGCATTCAGGGAACTGTGCAGCTGAAAGGCACGGGTGGCGGCGGCAGGGTCAGCGGCATAGGAGTCAAAGTTCCGTCCCGTCATGATGGAATTCATGGCGGAGTAGAGCTGATTGGAGGTCTTTAACATGTTACGCTGATAGGAATAGAGCGTGCTATTGGTGGTTACTCGAATCATAATATATCACCTCGAAAATGAAAGACTGGTTACACAGTACCGTTAATCAAAGAATCCAGAGCTTCTTCCAACACAGTCATCAGGCGACAGGCGGCGGTATAAGCCTTCTGATAGGTCATGAGACTGGTGGCCTCGTCGTTGAGATCCACCCCCGAGACGCCTTCCCGGTTGACGTAGATGTCATCAGCGGTGATCATGTAGTTGTTGAGCACCGCGTCGGTACTCATCTGGTCCTGGGCAAGGACGGACTGAATGTTCAGCAACATCTCCTCAAAAGTACCGCTGAACCCGTCACCCACAGCATCTGCCTGAACATCAGAGGGGATGAAATCCAGATCCTTGTCAAACAGGGCGAGGAACTTGGCCCAGTTGCTGGTGTCTCCACTGGAGGCATTGGGGTCATTGGTGGCCTGGATGGTGACAGAACCATTGGACCAACTCTGCGACACCGAGATATTGGAAGCCGTAATACCAGTTGCATCGTCGCCCTTACTGCTGGTGCTGAACAAATTACCGCCCCCCGGCAGACCAGTGTTGTTGAGCTTGTTCATCTCAGTGGCAAACTCATAGGCCAGGGAGTCCAAGGCCTTTTGGTAGTAGGGGATACCACGTTTGACCGTGGCATTGGCATCCAGAGCCAGGTCTGCATCGGAGGCAAACTCGCCCTCCTCGGTGAGCAGTTCCCGCATGGACTGGAGAGAACCGTACAAATCAGTGTCACCCAACGTAGTTCCGTTGTCGTTGGGGTCCTGTTTATCGCCGTTGTGATCGGTGAGGGGAGACAGGGACACCGCATAACTGCTGTCGTCGGAGAGGCTCAGCTGAGTGTTGTAGTCCCCGTCCACCAGGGTGTTTTTATCTCCGGTGGCCAGGGTAATGGTGAGCTTTTCCACCATGGTACCAACGCCAACGTCGACCATATCATAGCTGACATCCACTTTGACGTATTCACTTAATTCATCCAGCAGTTGATTGCGCTCATCCCGCAATTCCAATCCAGGATCTCCTCGAATATCCGATTCCCGAATGGATATATTCAAATTTCGGATGTTATTGAGAATATTGTTGATTTTGGTGACCTGCTGATCCAACTGGCCCTCGTAGGTCTCCTTCAACTCCGAAAGCTTGGTGGCATAGGAGTTTAACTTGGTGGTCAAAGCCTCTGCCGAGGAGCGGATAAGCCCGTTATAGACATCGGAACCGCTGGTAATGGCTTGGCTGATGAGGTCTCGCATATCATTGAGCTGGCTGAGAATTACGCCGTCATCCTGCTCCAGATCGCCCTTGCCCACCTCATCCAAAATGGTGGCCAAACTGTTCAGACCGTTCAGCTTGGTGTTGGCAGAGCCCACATCGGCCATGGCTTTGCGGTAGGAAATATCCAAGCCAGGATCTCGGAGCTGGGTGATTCCAGCTATCACGGCACCCTGACCCACTCTTGCATTGTAGCTGGAAGAGTATCGATCACTGGCGGAGACGATTAGGCTGACCTGGTTCAGCCGCTGGCGGGTATACCCAGGGGTATTGATGTTGGTGATGTTGTTGCCCGTCACGTCCAGGCCCTTCTGGGCAGAGTAGATACCAAGACGGACGGTGGTAAAAGAACCAAATGTACTCATAATTGACTCCTCTCACACACGAAAATCAGATTGGGGTTTGGAGGAGGCGGAGGGGGAAACCTGGCGGGTTTCTTCCCGGTGCTCCAACTCCTTTTGAATATTACGAAGCCGAGACTCCATCAGGGTGCGTGCGGCCTGCTGGGCACTGGAGAACACCTGATAGCTGCGCAGAACCTGTTGGACAATCTCGCTTGCCTGGCTTTTGTACTGGGAAGGGCAAAGATCAGGCAACTGGCGCAGAGAGCCGGACTCCAGCCCCAGCTGCTGGAGGAGCTGGGTGCGTTTCCGCTCCCGGCCTCGAAGATCCATAGTAGCCGCCTGCTCCTGCTTCATATACTGATCCAGGAGAGCCTGGTCGTTGTTTTGAATGGCCTGGATTTTCTTCTGTTCCAGGGCACTGAGACCATCCAGAGTCTGGGCCAAATCTGTTAGGAAGGTAAAATAGGGTTGCATATCCATGAAATTAACCATCCTCCCTCATCAGCAGCATCCGCGAGGCAGTTTCGTGGGAAGAGGGCTGATACTGGCCGCTGGAAACCTGCTGTCTAAGATCCTCGAGATCCTGGGAAGAAATGTGGGTGCGTATTTCCTGAGATAGACGACCCACTGTCTCTCTCACCCTCCGTTCGGTGTCCCCCAGCTGAGTGGAAAATTCCATGTGGTCATATTGAGGTTCCACACTGGTTTGGGGAGCTGGATACGGTGCTTTATAGTAGGGGGACGTGCTGCTCACGGAGCAGGTCCCACCGGTGTAGATCCGGAACATGGCAAGTCCTCCTTCTATCGAGATTAGTAATATGACACTCCCTAAAAGAGTGTCCTACCACGTTACATAGTATATATCGGCTAGATGGGGCCAGAACATAAGGGGATGGGGAGAAAAACAATGAGAGTGTAAAAAAAATTTTACCGGATCTTATTTTGAGGGAAATATTGCCGATATAAAAAGATGAGGCGTATTACGACTACCCCTAATGTAAGCCCCAGGAGAGACCTAGGGCCTAAGAGAGGAGTTATAAATGATGAGATACGAAGTGACCCAAGACCTTATGACCGGGAATGCTCTGATCGACTCAGAGCATCGTCAGCTGTTTGCTGCGGTCAACGACCTGATGGATGCCTGTGCACAGGGACGTGGAAGGGATCAGATTGACAAAATGGTGAAGTTTTTGAACGATTATGTGGTCAAGCATTTCTCCGACGAGGAGGGGCTGCAGACACGCTCCAATTACCCCGGCTATCCGGCTCACAAGACCTTCCATGATGGATACCGCCGTCAATTGGGAGACAAGATGGATCTGTTGAGACGGGAAGGCCCGACGGTGAAAGCCTTGGGCGAGTTGAACCAGATTGTCGGCGTTTTGGTATCTCATATCCGCACAGAGGATAAGCGAGTGGCACGCCACATCATGGAGCAGTCCAAGTAACACGGAGCGTACACAAAATAGGTAGAAAAATGGATGTAGTCCGGTGGACTACATCCATTTTTTTCGGATATACTGTATGGAAGCCTCAGCTTAGGGCAGTGGCCTCCCCAGTTTCCCGGTCCAACTGGTAGACCTGAAGGCTGGGGACTGTGAGCAAATAGCTGCTTTCAAACTTGTGATCTTCCTTTTGATATGCATTGAGCAACAGGCAGGGTGCCTGGTTGAGGTACACGGTTCCCTCCTGACACAGGACAATATATTGATCCATACTGTCCCCAGGCAGGCCCAGGAAGGAGGGAGAAAGACTTTGCATATAACTCACCGCTTCCTCCACGGTAATGGGGCCGGAGGGGGTAGGAGATTCGCTTGCTGTTCCTGACTCCGTTCCTGTATTTGCTTCTGTTTCTGTTTCCGTTCCTGTATCTGTTCCTGTATCCGTTCCTGCATTCGTTTCTGGCACCGTTCCTGTTCCCGTCTTAGTCAAGGAGAGAGTGACTGTGCAGGAGGTCTTGTCCCATTGGATGGTGATATAGAGCTGGCGGCCGGTTCCCTCCATGTCCTGGATGAGTTTGGCTAGTCCCGACTCGTGGGAGAAATCCACGGACCCATCTGCCTGAATATCACACTCCCAGTCCTTCACCAAGGCTCGGGCATAGGCTTGGGCCACCTGGCTTCCGTTGCTGAGCTGCGTGTAAACATACGAGACGGTATCTTCCTTTGCGTCTGCGATCTCCTCAAACTTGTAGTCATCCCCCAGAGGAAGCAGAGTGTCGAGAGACAAGAGCGTTCCCTCTCCTAGAGTGTAGGATTCCGGAGCTTGGGAAGGTGTGCTGGCCTCACTCTGTCCACAGGCGGAGAGAACCAGTACGCTCAAAAGGCAGAATCCCATTTTCATGGCTCGATTCATAATTGTTTCACCTCGTCCGCATAACCAATTTTAATTCGATCTCCCTCTTGGAGTACTTGCTGGAAGAAACACTCTTGATCGTTGACCTGCACAATCACAGGGCGCTGGGCGTGTTGAAAGTCCAGACCAGATCGCTCCAGCAGGTCCATAACATAGTAGGGGGCACCGTCTGCCTTGGGAGCAAGGGTGACGGCTACTCCATTGAGGTAAACTTTACAAGGTGCTGATGTGGCCGTGGAAATCGCTTTTGCAGGGGAAACTGGCGATTGGGCCTGAGCAACCTGAGGAGCCTGAGCAACTTGTGGAGCCTGAGCAACCTGAGGAGCCTGAGCAACCTGAGGAGCCTGAGCAGCCTGAGGAGCCTGAGCAACTTGGGGAGATCGAGTCACAACAACAGCCCCCGAGGGGATGATGTCACTGGAAGCAGGTTCCACACCATCCACCAGAATGGATGTTGCCTCCAAACGGTGGGCAAGCTGCTGGGCTGTAAGGATGCAGTCCTCTCCCTCCTGAGCGGGGGTAAACTCCACCACATCTCCAGGGTGAACGGGAGAGGAGGGCTGTGCTTGGGCTCCATTGATGGTCAGATGGGCTGGTTGAGGCGGCGTACCGTAGAGCACGGTACGCCGTCCGTCTACCCGTACCACCAAAGGTTTGCCATTTCGGCCCAGCAAGTCATAGTAATTGTAGCCATTCATCATCAACAGGTCCATAACAGTGATGTCACCACTGCAAAACAGCTTGGCTCGTGCACCGTTGAGGGTGACTTGGCAGCTGTCATTGATGAGCCCTAATCCAGCAGACACAGCAATGCCCAGAGGAGTGGTGTATTCCGCATCATCCAGGGAGAAAAGGTCGGAATAGGCGGTGGCCTTGAAGTGGCCTCCTGCTACAGAAACGCGCCGCACATCCATACCCAACGCATCCGCCACTTTCTCACGCAGGCCGGCCAGCTTGCTGCCTCCTCCGGCCAGGAAAACGGCAGAGGGAGCGGTGGTGTTCAGCTCCAGAACCCGCTGAGCGATCTCTTGGGCCAGCATTTTGGCCGCAGGCTCCAAGGCTTCCTGGGCTTCCTGGCTGGTACAGGTCTGTTCCAGCCCCAAAATGTCGGTGTAGACCAGGGAATCGTGGGAGGCCAGCTGAACCTTCATATTCTCAGCAGTGGCGTAATCCACCAAAAACGCTTTCATTAGGGCCTCTGTGATCTCATCTCCTGCCACAGTGGCCATGGTGTAGCCCACGACGCTGCCATCCCGGCACAGGGCAATGTCCGAGGTGCCAGCGCCAATATCCACCAGGCACAGGTTCAAAAGGCGTAGGTCTGCGGGAATAGCGGCGTTCAAAGCAGCAATGGGCTCCAGAGTAAGGCTTGCCACCTCTAAACCGGCTTCCCGCATGACGGCATACAGGCTGTCAATGACGCCGCTGGGCAGAAAGGTGGCCACCACATGGGTTTCCAGCCGCTGTCCGGTGTGGCCCAGGAGGTTGGAAAGAGGATAGCCATCCAGCTGGTACCCAGTGGCGGTGTAGCCCACCAGCAACAATTGTTGGTGGGCTACGCCTTCCTCTTTGAGAGTTTGTTCTGCTTGGGCCACGGCAGAGGCCTCCAGTTGAGCAATAAGGGTCTGGGTGATAGGCTCAGGCGCAGATAATTCCCGCAACCCGTAGCCTTGCTGGGTGCGCAGTGCACGGCCGGCGGCGGCCACACAGGCGCGCTCCAGCTTACATCCAGCACTCTGCTCCAATCGCTGGGTTACCGTGCGCACGGCAACGGCGACCTGGGAAATGTCCTCAATCTGTCCATCCATCATGACCCGACGGGTGTGGAGCAGCTTTTCCATAGCCACAATCCGCACCTTTCCATCCTTCTTGGTGCCCAGCATACCGATGACACTTCGCGTTCCGATGTCCAGTGCGTAAATGAGTTCTTGACTTTGTGGGAGGGTGGTGTGGGACATGGGACAGGCAACTCCTTTTCGTATGACTGGTTCGGGTGATCCAAATTAGTATTTGCTGAAACTGTTTTCCACATGCACGGGATCGCTGCCAGCCTCACTGGACACGGGCTCCGAATGATCGGGTATGCTGGAGGCCACAACACCGGCTGACTTCAGACGGAAACGCTGCACCATCTGTTTCATCATCACAGCCTGGGAGGACAGTTCCTGACTGGCGGCTGCGGACTCTTCGCTGGTGGCGGAGTTGGTCTGAACCACGGAGGAAATCTGATCCACACCGATGGTCAGCTGCTCAATGGCCTCAGCTTCGGAAATGGTGGTTTCTGCCAGCTTTTCCATGTACTCGATGGCATTGCCAGCATACTCAACGGTCTTCTGCATGTTGACATCCACATCCTCGGCCAAGGCTCCGCCGCGCTCCACAGCGGCCAGGGAGGATTCGATGAGCTTCTTGGTCTGCTTGGCGGCGTGGTCGGACTTGGAGGCCAGATTGCGCACCTCGTCAGCCACCACGGCAAAGCCCTTACCTGCGCTACCAGCACGGGCGGCCTCCACGGCGGCATTCAAAGCGAGGATGTTGGTCTGGAAAGCGATGTTTTCAATGGTTTCGATGATTTTGCTGATGTCCTTTTGACCAGTGAGAATCTCACCCATAGCCTTGCGCATTTCCTGCATGCGCTCGTTGCTGATGTGTACCTGCTCAGAGGCCTGGTCGGCGCGCTCCTTGGCGGTCTGGGCGGTCTTGCGGTTTTCCCGGGCGGAGTGGTCCAGATCGTTGATGGTGGCAGAGAGTTCCTGCACGGCACTGGCCTGCTCCGTGGAGCCCTGGGCCAGAGCCTGAGAGCCGGTAGAAACCTGATCAGAGCCGGCAGCTACCTGATCAGCTGCTTGGAGAATGCTGCCCATGGTGTCGTTGAGCTGCTCCAGCAGGTACTGGATGTTCTCCTTGATGGGAGCCAGTTCACCGGGATATTGCTGGGAGGCCTGACAGGTCAAATCGCCGTCAGAAAGGCGTTTGGTGATGGAGACAATGTCCTTGATGGTGTTGTGGAGAATCTCCTGGGAGGTGCGCACGGCGTTGCAAATGCCGCCGATTTCATCCTGGGACTCGTAGTGCAGGGGGTAGGACAGATTGCCTTGGCTAAAGGCCACCACGGCCTTCTCGGCCTCTTGCAGAGGAGTAACAATGGAACGCACGGCGTACACGTTCAGGGACAGAGCCACAGCAAAACTGAGAATCACGAGGATCACCAGGATGATAATGTCACGGGTAATCCGGAAATTCAGGTCCTGCTTCTGCTGATTCCCCTCAGAGGTAAGTGCGTCAAGAAGATCATATCCCGTTGCTACAGCGGCGTTGAGCTTGGGGGTGCACTGGGTTTGAATGAGCTGACGAGCCTTCTCCAGATCACCGGACTGGAGAGCCTGTGAGATACCGTCAAAGGCGGATTCCCAGTCCCGCACTTCATTGGCATACTGGGTGTCCAGTCCATCTGCTCCAGTGTAGAGTTTGTCGATGATATCCAGATTAGAATCAATGTCGGTGATAGAAGTGTTAATGCTGCTCACTGTAGCGGTATCATACCCGAAAAGCGCCATATCACGCAACTGACGGGCGACAGCGTTGATTTCCATCTCGCTTTCCAGAATAGCGTGGGTGCTTTCCACCTGTGTGTTCAGAGTGCTCTCGTAGCCACGCCGGATGCTGGTGAGATTGATGATCGAAAGAACGATCATCAGCAGAGATAGCAGCAGGGAGACACCTACTGAGGTCAACATTTTGGTCCCGACACGTTTGTTTTTCATGCTTTACTTCCTCCAGATTTGTTTCCGAGTCGAAAAAATTAAAATTTCCATCAAACCGCTCGAAGATTGATGGAACAAAGGCAAGGGCGCACAACGTCAGACAATGTCGCCGTAGTGGCCCTTTTCTACGTCGCCAAAAATATGGCCATCTACCATAGTGATGACCCGGCGGCGCATCAAATTGACGAATTTCTTGGCGTGGGTGGCCATGACAATGGTGAGTCCGTGGTGGTTGAGTTCGGACAAAAAGAGAAACATATCCCATGCGGTGTCCTCATCCAGGTTGGCAGTCAATTCGTCCAAAACCAGAATGTCCGGATTGTTGATGATGGCCCGGGCCAATTCCACCCGACGACACTCGCCCATAGACAACTCCACAGGGTAACAATTGGCAGCATGACCCATACCTACCAGATTTAGGGCCTTTTGCACACGCTGCTCCGGTGGAAGTTGGGCTTTGGTATATCCAAGCCGGGCCACGGTGAAAAGGTTATCATGGATGGTTTTCTTCCGCAACAGGGAAGGAAACTGAGGCACATATCCAAAGCGCAGCCGTCTACGCTCCCGCTGTCTGGCGGACATACGGGTGAGGTTTACCCCATCCAGATAGACACGCCCCCGGGTGGGGGGGATTTCGCAGGCAATGACCTGCAGCAAGGTGCTTTTTCCTGCCCCGCTGCTTCCGGTGAGAAAGACGAACTCACCCCGTTGAATGGCGAGGTTCACTCCGTCGATGGCGCGCACGATGCGGTGTTCACCTTCCACGGGGTAATCCCTTCCCACCCCATCCAGATAGATCTGGCATGGAGGTATCTCCTCTTTTTTTAAGGATAAAAATGTTCGCATAAACACTCTCTCAATACAAAAAGATCTTACACCAGAGGGTCATGGCTTTTTCTTGGTGTAGAAGGAGTTAGAGCCTGCCAGGCGGCAACTGACCGCCTGGTCGGCTCGGCGGACGCGTTCCAGAGCAGAACGGTTTTTTTCTGCCTGACGCAGCATGGGCTCTGCACCGGGCACAGGGACAGGGCCGCGGTAGGTGCCGGTAAGCATCTCCCGCAGCTGCTGGCCCTGGTCCGAAGGCAGTTGGTCACACTGATGGTTCAGTCTTTTTTGATAGCCGGTTAGGCGTTCGATTTCCGCCTGACGCATGGCGAGAAACATCCGCACAGACACCTGATCTTGGCGTGCAACTGCTTGGGACAGCTCCTGAGTGAGATCTTCCACTTCGATCAGAGAGGTGTACATGCTGCGCAGGACACCACAGGCAACGGAAAAATCCTGATTGGTCAGCATGGTATCAACTCCTATCAGCTGAGGCTTTTTTCTCGGCTTCACGGAAACTCTCCCGCAAGTCACTGGCCATGTGTTTGACCCGCTCCAACTCAGTCTTGTTGCGCCCACTTTTGACGCGGCTGAGTTCATAGCAGAAGAAGTCGTAGAGACGGGTAAGCTGTGCACTGATCTCATACTTGCGGTCTAGAGTCTCATCCAGGTAACGGACGATCTCTGTGGAGCGATCCACCGCTGCCTCAAAGGCAGGATAGTCCTCTTTGGACAGGGCCAACTCCGCCAAGGTCAGGCGCTTGACCAGCTCGTCATACACCGTCAGGAGCAGTTCCCCAGGGGTCATGGTGTTGATTGCCTGTTCCCGATAGTGCTGATAGCCTCGTAGATCCATTCCTATGCAATCCTTTCTTTAGCCACCCATGAGACCCGACAGAGCAGAACTCTGGGAGTTCATCTGGTTGATGAGCAGCTCCAACTGGGTGAATTTGTTGGTGTAGTAATCCACTTTGTTGGACATCTTATCCTGCCACTTGGTAATCTGATCCTCCACGTCCTTCATCTGCTCCAACAGGGTGTTGTTCAGAGCGGCAGAGGGGGAATACTTGGAGCCGGCTTTTTCAATGAGGATACCCTTGACGTCACCGGTAGTGGAGGCGTAGCGATCCAGAGTGGACTGAATGGTGGCCATGAGACCGTTGGTGGCAGCACCATTTTCTTTGCTCTTGGTGAAAGCCTGCTGGACCTTGTCCGGGTCACTCTCCAAAGCTTCCCGAAGGGTCTGCTCATTCAAGGTAAGGGTGGTCACGCCGTCGCTGTAAGAGGCCTCCAGGCCAATGGAACGCAGGGTGACGCCATCGCTGCCACTGGAGTTCACTGCGTTGATGAGTTCCTGATACAGGGAGGACAGATCGCTGTCCATAAACAGGATGCCGGTCTTGGCTTTTTCCTCGTAGGCTTCAATAGCAGAATCGCTCATATCTGCCATGTCATCGTCGGTGAGGGGCTCATACTTGGAGCCATCGGACTTTTGTAGGGGCATGTCAGAGTATGCGCTCTTCACCTCTTTGATGACCTCGTTCAGGTCCTCCACAAAGCTTTTCACAGCCTCCACGATGGTGTCGGCATCGGTTTTGCTGGTGAAGGTGACAGGCGATTCCGTGTCTTTTGTGGTGAAGGTGCCGTTGACGGTGATGTTCATACCGTCCAGGTCGAAGGAGTTGGAAGAGCGGGTGAGGGTGACTGATTCACCGTTGATGGTAGCCACGATTTCCGCATCTACGCCGGCGGTGTAACTGTTGGTGTCGCTGGTGTCCACAGTGCCAAACAAAGCGGTACCAAGTCCTTCCCCAAATTCCACCCGACCGCCGGAACCAGTGTCCTTGGCGGTGAAGACAAACTGACCTGTGGTCTTGGAGTAGCTGACGTTAACCCCGGCCTCGGTGTTGCTGTTGATGTCGTTGATGATGGTATTGAACTCGGTGTCCTTGGTGTAGGTGCCGATGGTCACACCATTGATCACCAGATCATAACCCACGGCCTGGTTGCCGTCCGAATCCAGCAGATAGCCGTCTTTGTCCACAACCTTACCATTTTGGTCCACATAGACAGGGTTGCCTTCCTTGTCCGTTACCGGTTTGCCATTTTCATCTTTCTGTTGTGTGGGTTTGCCTTCACCCTTTATAAGGTGACCTGTTTTTCCAAAGGACTGCCAGTTCACATTCAAGTCATCCAAGGTTTTGGTGGTGTCCAGATAGGTGGTCAGACCAGAACCCAGGCCCAGCACATCGCCCACGTCTTCGTTTTCTGCGGTCACAGACAGGGTAGAGCCTTTGGTGGTGCTGAAGGAGAGAGCACCATCTTTCATGGACACCGATACACGGCCAGCACCGAAAGTAGTTGCCAACTGGCTGTTCAATGCCTCTGCGAATTTATCGGCCGTTTGGGAGCCATCGGTACCACCGGCCACGGTCTCCACCTTGGGCAGGGTAATGGTCTTGGACTTGCCGTCCAAGGTGACAGTGAGGGTTTTACCGGAGAGATATTCGGCCGTGGAAACCTTCTCCGTGACGCCCTGGCCAATATCCAGCTGGAAGTTGCCTGCTCCTGCATCAACGACACTATCCAGGGTGGGGATCATGTCCTTGAGGTCGCCGGTAGCACCGGCGATGGACACCGTGTTGCCAGCGGAGGATTTATCGTAGAAGGACACCCGACCATCCTCGGACACATCCACACCAATGAGGGTGCTGGCCTCCACCATGTCGCCGGAACTGGTGGAAATTTTCTGGTTTTTCAGCTTTTCCACAATGGCAGACTCAAAGGCATCGGCATCGAACTTGCCGTCCTTTTCAAACAACTCCCGCTCGCCGAAGTCGATGGATACGGTGCGAGTGCCGTAATTGAGGGTGAGGGAGCCGGAAAGCTTGCTCACATCCACATCTTTGGTGAGGTCGGTGATGGCAGTACCGGTTACGACACCATCCGTAGACCCGCTGAGGTCATTGGCGGAAACCGTGTAGCGGGCGGCAGTGGCCAAACGGTTGACGGCATTCAAGATGATGTCGCTGCTGGTCTTGCCGGAGGCAGTGACCAGAGAGGCGTAGGTGCCGTTGGTGGTGGTGGTGACTGCGTTGGTGAAAAAACTGGAACTCATCAGGTTGTGGTCCGAGTAACCGAAGGTAAAGTAGTTACGGTTGAGCTCGACCAGCTTATCGGAAATGCTCTGAATGGCCTCCTGCTGCCATTGCAGGGAGGTGTTCTTTTGCTGAAGACTCTGGATTTTCTGCTGGTAGCTTTGAACTACGCCGGAGATGAGCTGCTCCGTATCCAGGCCGCTGGCCAGACCGGAAATGATGTTATAGGTCTTGTTTCCATAAATGCTGGAGGAAGAACTACTTCCTGACAAACTGCTGATGGATGCCATAGTTTCACGCTCCTTTTCTTTAAGATCTTTAAGAGAGTGGGGTGGGAAGAGGAACAGAACGGCAGAGATCGTGCTCTTCCGGTAGAAATTTCCCCATCGTTGACAAAAAACGCCTTTTTGAGTACAATGATCAAGAAAGTATTTGTTAAACTCTCTTATCAACTATATCGTCCGTCACACGGGAAAAATTAAGGGTTGTCTCATATTTTTTTGATACATGTGGGACAAAGGTTAAACTTGGGATGGGCGCAGAGAAATGGAGGAAGGTCAAATGTCAGCTGTGATGATTGCCATAACCAATCAGAAGGGCGGCGTGGGAAAGACCACAACAGCGGCGGCTTTGCTGGCCAGTCTGCATCGGCGTGGAGCAAGAGTGCTGGGGGTGGATTTGGACCCTCAGGGCAGTCTGGGCTTCAGCTTAGGGTTGGACATAGAACAGTGTGCCACCATCAATGATGTGTTCCGGGGGGATTTGGAGCCGGAGGAGGCGATCTCCAAGACTGAGATTTGTGACATGCTTCCCTCCAATATTCTTCTGGCGGGGGCTGAGTTGGAGTTCAACCGACCGGGCCGGGAATTTTTGCTCAAGACAGCCCTGTCCAAAATTGAGCATAATTATGACTATATCATTGTGGACACTCCCCCGGCTCTGAATCTGCTGACGGTCAACGCCTATGTGGCAGTGGATAGTTTGATTATCCCCATGTCTCCAGAGGTGCTCAGCCTGTTGGGGGTGTCTCAGATCAAAGAGACCATTGAGAGTGTGCGGGAATATTACAATTCCCGACTCAAGGTGCTGGGTATCCTCCTCAACCGGTACAATGCCCGCTTCAACCTCAATCGGGAGGTGCTGGAGATGGCCAGTCAGATTGCCCAGCAACTGGATACAGTGGTGTTTGAGGCTAAAATTCGAGGCAGCGTGTCGGTGGCGGAGGCCCCCGCCCACGGACAGAGTGTGGTGGACTATGCACCCTCCTCTAAGCCCGCCCGAGACTTTGAGCAATTGTGCGACCAGGTGGCGGGCACTCGCTTTCCTGCTGTTGAGAGAGGGGGCAGAAACTGATGGCGGGGAAAAAGAACGTGCGTACCAGTAAAACCGACCATGTGCTCAGCCTGCTCTCCGGGGGGACGAGACCCGGAGCACAGTCTGAGTCGCTTTCACAGCCCCAAGAGGAACAGACCAAACCCACTGTGGAGCAGAGTAAGAGCAAGACTCAGCCCGAGCCGGAAGCCCAGTCCCAGCCGGAGACCACCCAGGCCCCCACAGCGGGGAAAAAACCAACCCGCACCAGAAAAAAGACGGCCTCAGGTTCCAAGAATGTGACTAGGGAAGCAGAATCCACTTCCAAGGAAGCAGAACTTGACGTCAAGGGTGCAGAGACTACTTCCAAGGAAGCAGAACTCGATGCTAAGGGCGCAGAGTCAGCTTCCGAGGAAGCTGAGCTCGATGCCAAGGGTGCAGAGTTCGCTCCCAAGGATACAGAGCCCAACGCCAAGGGCATAGGAGCGACCACCAAGGAGCACACTTCGCAGACTGCCCATGCGGTCCGGCGCACGGGAGAGCGGTTGACCACCCCTATTTTGCAGGTGGCCCGCACCAACAACGAGGCACTGTCGGAGTCCATCCGCGATGCCCTCAATCAGGCGCTGGAGGAGGAACTCACCCAGCAAATACAGGAGGAAAAGCAGTCGGAGCCCCAACTTCAGCCTATTTATCAACCAGACGATCTACTGGAACCGGAGCCTGTTCCCCAGTCGCTCTTTCAACCCATAACTCAGCCGGAAGTGATCCCCAAACCAGAAGCGATCCATCAGCCGGAGTCTGACGCTCGGACGGAGCCGGAAGCCCCGTTTCTCCCTCATCAGGTGGTTTTGCCTGATGGGGCGGTGTGTGTCAATGTGATGGAGTTGCTGGTGGACGAGCGCCTGGATCGGTATGTGCGGATGTTTGGCCTGTGCACCTGTCCCCGTTGTTTGGCGGATGTCCGGGCTTTGGCCTTAACCCAACTGCCGTCCAAATATGTGGTGCTTTCCCCCCAGACTGCTACGCCCATGCTCAGCTTCTATCAGGCCAAGTTTGAATCTATGGTCATTGCCCAGGTCATTCACGCCTGTAAAACCGTCATGGAGTCCCCGCGGCATAGCGTTTGAACATTATAGGGGAAAAGAGAAGCCTGCAAATTGTGGAAAAAGAGGATGCACAACGTGCATCCTCTTTTTTGCCTTATTTTCCGGTTTTTAAGTGCTGCATTAGCACAGCAGCGATGTTATCTTTGGAGGCCTGAATGGTCACAGCACCGATCTCGTGAGCCACACAGGGCATGCCGTACACCACGCAGGAATCCTTGTCCTGTCCGATGGTATACGCCCCAGCCATGCGCATTTCCAAAAGACCGCTGGCTCCGTCACGACCCATGCCGGTCATAATGATGCCCACCATATGGCATTTGACTTGGGCAGCCATAGAGGAAAACAGGGAGTCCACCGACGGACGGTGGCCACTGACTTTCTCACCAGGCAGGCAGGAGACGGTGTACCGGGTACCCATACGAACCACTTTAATCTGAAGGTCGGCAGGGGCAATGAGAGCCAGCCCGCGACGGATTTCGTCTCCATTCTTTGCTTCCCGCACTTCCATGGCACAGAGCTTGTTTAGACGCTGGGCGTACATGTTGGTGAACCCTGGAGGCATGTGCTGAACAATGACCATACCTGGAATATCGGCAGGGAGACGCTTGAGCACGTCCAAGGTGGCTTCGGTGCCACCGGTGGAGGCACCCAGGCCGATGATGGTGCGATCCAGATCGACCCCACCCAGACGGCCCAGTGCCGCAGGTGCCGCAGGTGCCGCAGGCGCTGCAGCGGGTTGCTGTGGGGTGGTGCGGCGGGGCAGTACCTTGGCCCGAGAGGCCACCATGATTTTCTGAGCCAGGGAGCGCAGGAAGTTCTCCCGGCTCTCCACACCATCGGGCTTGCGTACAAAATCCACCGCTCCGGCGGCCAGAGCGTCAAAGACCCGAAGGTCCAGACTGGAAACCAAAATGACAGGCAGTGGGTGTTGGGGAAGCAGCTGACCCAGAAAATCAATGCCGTTGGTGCCAGGCATCTCCACGTCCAGGGTCATTACGTCGGGTTTCAGGCGCAGAATTTTGGACTTGGCATCCAGGGCGTTGATGGCATAGCCTACCACCTCGATGTAGGGGTAGGCAGCCAGACCTTTGATGAGAAAGGTTCGTGCCACAGCGGAATCATCCACCACCAGTACCCGAATTTTTTGCTCAGTGGATTGCATTTATTCTGTTGCTCCTTCCTAAGAGCGGGTAGGGGCACTGATTTTGCGATAGATAGCGGGTGCCACCATACGGAATAGAGGGGTTTGCCCCAAAGACTCCGAGTGGCTGATAAACAGGTAGCCGTTGGGCGACATGGCATCATAGAACCGCCGAACCAGTGCGTCCCGTGTGCTCTGATCGAAATATATCATCACGTTTCGGCAGAAAATTACGTCGAATTTCAGCCGGAATTGAATGGGATCCATGAGGTTAAAGGTGCGGAAGATCACATTGTCCCGAATCACTGGCGCAATGGTGTACTCATTGGGATTGGTTTGATTTCGGGTGAAGTAGCGGCGCAGCCACTCCTGAGGCATATCTGCCGGTGGCTGATACACAGCCGCCTTAGCCTTAGCCATGGCCTGTTGGGAGATGTCGGTGGCCAACACGCGAGTGTCCCACTGACTGGCTTGGGAACCGAAATACTCCTTGAGGTACATGGACAGGGTATAGGGCTCCTCTCCGCTGGAGCAGCCTGCGCTCCAGATGGCCAGCACATGGTCCTTTTTGTGGCGTTGCTCCAACTCTGGAAGAATGGTGCGTTGAAAATAGGTGAAATGATCCTTTTCCCGGAGAAAATAGGTGTAGTTCGTGGTAAGCTTATTGAGCACCAACTCCAAGTCCTGGGGGTCTTTGGTGGAGAACAGGTGCTCCAGGAAAGATTTGAAATCCGGATAGCCTTTGGCCTTGAGGGAGTGGGAGAGACGGCTGGTAATCAGTTGACGCTTCTTGCTCAGGTCAATGCCATAGGTCTTGTGCATAAACTGGACCAGGCGTTGAAAGTCTGCGTCCGAAATGGTTAAATCTTGGAACATCGAGCTCATGGACGCAACCTCCCCTTAAGAGTGCTCCAGGAGCTGGGTGCAGTCAAAGGCCAACATGGTCTGTCCGTCTTCCAGCGAGCACATGCCACACACCAGGTCTTTGGAACTCTGGGGCGGAACCGGGAGAAGGGTGGAGATGTCTACGTCCACCATCTTTTGCACTTGATCCACCAAAATGCCCACCTGGGTGTCATCAGACTGCAGAATAATCATGCAGTCATTTTGACAACTGCCGTGGCTGAGTAGGTAGCGAATGTCCACAATAGGGATGATTTGACCACGCAGGTTGATGACACCCCGGATGTGGCCGGGGACCAGGGGCAGTTCAGTTACTGTGTGCCCGGTGATGATTTCCACCACGTTCTCCGCTGGCACACCAAAGAGCAGCGCATCCGAGAGAAACAGCAGATATTTTTCCGTCTGAGGGGCAGGTGCCCCCTCCTCGGTCAGGTCAGTTTGATACAGAATTTCCTCTTGTGTCATGTTATATCCCTCTTTCAAGCCTTGGCGTAAGTATGCAGGTTGGACACATCCAAGATGATGCTGATGTTGCCGTCACCCAGAATGGTGCACCCTGCAATGCCGCTGGCCTTGATGTTGAAGCGGTTGAGGAAGGAGGGGAGGGGTTTGACCACCACCTGCTGCTCACCCAACAATTCATCCACGAACAGGCAGTAGGAGTGCTCCCCTGCCTCCAGCCAGATGAGAATACCGTCT
Organism: uncultured Oscillospiraceae bacterium; assembly: GCA_944387075.1. Lineage (GTDB taxonomy): Bacteria > Bacillota > Clostridia > Oscillospirales > Oscillospiraceae > Enterenecus. Next base: position 23,838 of record CALXDO010000128.1, read on the forward strand.
TTGATCTGGGTAACGCCACCCTCCATATGATACAGATCCCGCATACGAATGACCGGGTAGAAGCTGCCCATACATTTGAACATCTCTCCGCCGGCGGCATCCCGAATCAGATCCTCGTCGGAAATCTTGAAGGATTGGCGGATGTTGTGGATGGGGATGGTGAAGATGGATTTGCCCACCGAAACCTCCATGCCGTCCATGATGGCCATGGTCAGGGGGATTTTCAAGGTGGTGGTCATGCCCACTCCAGGCTCACTGGTGATGGACACAGTGCCGCCCACTTCTTCCACGTTGCGCTTGACCACATCCATGCCAACGCCGCGTCCGGAAAACTCCGTGACCTGGGTATTGGTGGAAAAGCCAGGGGCCATGAGGAAGTTGAGAATTTCCTTATGAGAATATTCCACATCGGGCTGGGCCAGACCATTGCGAATGGCTTTGTTGAGTACACCGTCATAGTTGACACCCTGGCCATCATCCTTGATTTCAATGATCACTTCGCTGCCGGTGTGCCGGGCAGAGAGGACAATCTCACCCACCGGGTCCTTGCCGGCATCAACGCGCTGCTGAGGAGTTTCCTCAATGCCATGGTCCATGGAGTTACGCACAATGTGCATGATGGGGTCGCTGATGCTGTCCACGATGGTCTTGTCCACCTCAGTGTCCTCGCCCACCAGGGTCAGACGGGCCTGCTTGCCCAACTTTTTGCACATATCACGGACGATGCGGTTCATCTTCTGGAAGGTGCCAGAGACGGGAACCATGCGCAGGGACATGGACACATCCTGCAGCTCGTCGGTGAGCTTACGCAGCTGGCGGGCGGACTTGGTGAAGGCGTCTAATTTCAGTCCCTTTAACTCGGGCGAGGAGGTGACCATGGACTCAGTAATGACGATCTCACCCACCACAGCCGCCAACTCATCCAGTTTGCTGAGGTTGACGCTGATCAGGCTCTCTTTGTGATGGGGGCTGCCCTCGCTCTTGGCGGCAGGCGCAGACTTGGCAGGTGCAGGCTTGGCAGGTGCAGGCTTGGCAGGAGCCGGGGCGGCGGATGCCGCAGGGGCAACAGAAGCGGCGGGAGCAGATTGGGCTGTGGGCTGAGCCGCGGGTTGGGTTCCAGCGGATTGGACCGCAGGCTGAGCAGCGGGCTGTGCCGCAGGCTCCGGTTTGGCTTCCGGCTGCGGTTCGGCTTGGTCAATGGCCTGGTAGGAGCGCACAGAGCCAGAGGCAGTGACAGCGTGGATGGCCGCATCCCGGTCCTCGGACTTGCGGAAGTAGAGGAAGAACCCGGACTCCACAATCTGCTCAGAGGTAGAGGAGTCGTTCTCTACACCCTGGGGTTCGTAGGTAAAGTCTTCTTCTGAGCAGATGTCTCGAATGGAGCAGACCAGCATGTACGCCCGCAGGCTTTCCATGCCGCAACCCTCGTCGAAAAAGATCTGCAATCCATGGGGGAAGTGGTTGGAATTGGTTCCAGCAGAGGGAGCACTGGACTCTAGTTGGGGCTGAGCTTGACCGCCGGAGCGAATTTGCTCCATGAGTGTGTTAATTTTTTGGTACAACGTGTCGATATTTTCTGTAAGGGGCTGATCGTTTTCCACGCGTTCCAATTCCTGACGGAAAAAGTCGATGGTCTGGAACAACACGTCAAACAGCTCAGGGCGCAGCCCCTGGGGAACCACATCCATGCCTTTCTCTCGAATGATGGCAAACAGATCCTCTGCATGGTGGGCGATGGTCATCAGGGAGTTGTACTCCATCATGGCTGAGGAGCCCTTTATCGTGTGCATGATGCGGAAGATGGTGTTGATGTCATCCTGGGAGATATCATTTTGCTGCTCGGCGGCTAAGACAATGCTGTCCAGTTGCTCCAGCAGGGTGTTGGTCTCGTATAAAAAAGCATCTAAAATACTATCGCTACCGGTGCTCATCGTGGGCACACTCCTTCCTTGGCGTTGACTTCTACACTAGTTATCGACCTAGATTAGGAAAAAATTAAGAGCTGTTACGAAATTATCCGAGAGGCTGGAGCCGATGTCAGTCGGCCCTACTCTCCATGAGAGGTGGAACATCAATATGGCAGACCTTTTGGGTGCGGCAAACCGTGTACCCGGTTATGACAACGTCAATAACAACCGCACACAGATGACTCCTGCCCGGAGCGAACAGGCGCAGGTGCAAAACGTCCCGGACCCCAACCGGGTGGTTCGACCGGACGGGCGAAGTGAGCAGCAGGGGGCGAACGATGCCCTGCAGGCCAATCTCAAACGCTACGACTCCAACTTACAGACCTTTTTGGAGCAGCTGCGTCAGACCCCCCAGTTGATCCAAACCCTGAACCAGACCATCGTAATGCTGCGGGGAATGATCTCCACCCCTGGACTTCAGGCTGGAATTGCCCAGGAGATGGCGCAGCTGCTGGATATGCTGAAGCTGGATGAGCAGGGCCTGCGGAAGTTCTTTATGGAGCAGGTCCACGGGGACAACCGCTTTTCCGGCGCGCTGTTCTCTCTGCTGCGC
>CALXDO010000129.1 GCA_944387075.1 uncultured Oscillospiraceae bacterium
CCCCTTGAAGTTCATCATCTTCATTGACGACCTCACCTTTGACCGGGACGACCCCACCTACTCGGTTCTCAAGACCATCCTGGAGGGCGGCGTGGAGCGTCGGCCCCAGAATGTGGCGGTATACGCCACTTCGAACCGCCGCCACTTAGTGCGTCAGACCATCTCGGAGCGGGCTGGGGACGAGATGGACCGCAACGAAACCATCCGGGAAAAGACCTCTCTGGCCGACCGCTTCGGCATCCGCATCCTCTACGAGGGATTGCGCCGGGAGGAATACCTGGCTTTGGTGGATCAGCTGGCCAGACAGCAGGGCTGCACCCTTCCCCAAGAGCAGCTCCACCAACAGGCCATTGCCTGGGAGTGGCACCACGGCTCTACCACCCCCCGCACCGCCCTGCAATTCGTGCTCTCTCTATAACCACACACCCCCGCAACCGTTGATTGGGTTGCGGGGGCCTTTTATTGGATCGCGTTACGGATCTGGCTCATGACCTGATCCACTTCGTATTTCAGTTCAGCTGCCGACATGCGCACGGCCCCGTGGCCCAGAATGATCATCTGTTCCAGTCCGTCGGAGGTGGCCACCCGCACCCGGTTGTCTCGGCTGAGCTGGTAGGTGGTGCGCTCAATGTACATGTCGGCGGTCTCCGCCTCCTTGGTGTACACCACGAACATATCTCCCAGTTTTTCCACCGAGCCCTTGCCGCCCTTGATCTTGTAGGCGTCAAACACCACAATCACCTGGCAGCCCCGCCAACTCTGGTAGTTGCGCAGCACATCCACCAGCTTGGCTCTGGCCCCGTCCAAATCCTCCCGGGCGATGTCTCGCAGGCTGTCCCAGGCATGGATGATGTTGTATCCATCCACCAGCAAGTATTCCTTACCCGTTCGGGGTTTCAGCCCCTTCCACTGCTTTTCCTTAGGCTTGGAGGCCGGTTTTACCGACTGGAAGGCCCGGGGCTTCACCGCTCCATAGGTACGGACAAAAATCTCCTCCAGTTCCTTATCCAAAGCCACCTGGGAGGCATAGCCCCGGCTGGGGCGAACCACCGGCTGGGACGGAGCCTGTGCCTCCCCTTCCCCTCGCCAGCCGCTGTCCACGTGCATATGCGCCCGCACCTCATTCCAGGGAATATGGATGCCGCTGCCATGGTCACAGAACACCGAACCGGAGGGGTTGTCCACGTCCCGCTCCGGGTCGTACCCCCGCTCCTCCACCACTTGGGCCGTGTTGTGGCAGGGTCGGTATCCGTCCAGACGGCAGGAGAAGCGTCCTCGGCCCTGGGTATACGCCGCCACCTGGCTCCAATAGTCCCCCACCTCGGACACTGGCAAGGAGCCAGTGAGCACAGCTGTCTCCCCCCGGGTCTCTGGGGGATCAAAGGCTCCGCACATGCGCTGCACGTCCGTCATAGCCCGGCCGATGCTCTCCCCCGGCACCTCCAAGCGGAAGGTGTACCAGGGTTCCAGAAGGATGCTCTCCCCCATCATCAGCCCCTGACGAATGGCCCGATAGGTGGCCTGGCGGAAGTCGCCCCCTTCGGTGTGCTTCAGGTGGCCCTTGCCGGTGAGCAGGGTCAGCTTCACATCCGTAATAGGGGAGCCGGTGAGCACCCCAACGTGTTGTTTTTCCACCAGATGGGTCAAAATCAGTCGCTGCCAGTTGCCATCCAGCACATCTTCCGGGCAGACGGTATCAATCTGTACCCCCGCCCCTCGCTCCAGCGACTCCAGGAGCAGATGCACCTCCGCATAGTGGCGCAGGGGCTCAAAATGTCCCACCCCCTCCACTGGCTTGGCCAAGGTCTCCAGGTAGACAATGCTCCCCGGGCCAAAGGTCACGTCCATCTGGAATCGACACCGCAGCTCCCGCTCCAGCACCTCCCGGTGGACCTGTCCCATCAGCTTCACCCGCACCTGCTCCTGGTGGGGCTCCCACTGCACTTGCAGCTGTGGGTCCTCCTCCTCCAGGCAGCGCAGCCGCTCCAACAGGGTGGCTGCGTCCATCCCCTGGGGCGGCAGGACCTGATAGGAGAGCACCGGCTCCAGCTGCGGGCCGTTCCAGCTCTCCTCACATCCCAGCCCTTCTCCGGCCCGGGTGCAGGTCAGGCCGGTGACGGCACACACCGTTCCGGCAACAGCCACATCCACAGGAGTAAATTTAGGCCCGGAATAGAGGCGGATTTGGTTGACCTTCTCCTCCCAGTCCGGGCCGTGGAGCATCTCCCGCACCCGCAGGCGTCCCCCGGTCACCTTCAACCAGGTCAGCCGCTCCCCCTTCTCATCCCGGGTAATTTTGAACACCCGGGCTCCAAAGGTGTCCGGCCACTCCCGCTCCAGTGTATAGGTTTCCAGCCCGTCCAGCAGCTGTGCTACCCCCTCCACTTGGAGTGCCGAGCCGAAGTACACCGGGAACAGCTGCCGCTGCACCACCAGAGCCGCCAGTTCCGGATCGCTGAAACCCTCCCCGGACAGGTACTGCTCCATCAGCTCCTCGCTGCACAGTGCCGCCCCCTCTCCTCGGGCATCTGGGTCTGCCATGTCCACGAAGCCGTGGCCCAGCCTCCCCTCCAGCTGTTGCAGAATTGCCCCCTTCCCTGGGTTGGGCTGGTCCATTTTATTGACAAACACAAAGGTGGGCACCCCCGCCTGAGCCAAAAGCTGCCACAGCGTCTCGGTGTGCCCCTGCACCCCATCGGCCGCACTGAGCACCAAAACCGCACAGTCCAGCACCTGCAAGGCCCGCTCGGTCTCGGAGGCAAAGTCCACATGCCCCGGAGTATCCACCAACGTCACTTCCAGATCACCCCGGCGTAGAATGGCCTGCTTGGCATATATGGTAATGCCTCGCTCTCGCTCCAATTCCTGGGTATCCAGAAAGGCATCCCCATGGTCTACTCTGCCCAAGCGGCGAATGCTCCCGGTCTCATAGAGCATGGCCTCCGTCAAGGTGGTCTTTCCTGCGTCCACATGGGCCAACAGTCCGGCACAAATTCTCTTGACTGGCTGATCGATTTCCTTTTGCACCATGGAAAACACCTCCTCTCACAAAGACATATTGTCGATTCAGTATATCACAAGAACATGCTCTCGTCGAGCAGGCAAATAGGATAGGTACAAGGTCGACTTTCACGACGCAAAATTTCCATTTTGTAGTTTGAAAGAAAGTTCTTGACAGACCATTTCCTCCGGCCTTTGGAATATGGATATTGGACTGGGCAACCAGGTCATTGCCGCCTACTGGTCGGATGATTTCCGGCATATGATCGGTTACAACAGCGTCCAGGATTTCCCCAACACACTGGAATCATGGTCGAATCTGCTCCACCCCGCAGATAAAGATCGTACCTTGAATCTGTTTGCACAGACTCTAGGAGATCGCTCCGGCAAGACCAAATACGACCTGGAATATCGGCTGAAAACAAAAAACAAGGATTACCGCTGGTATCGGGCTACGGGCAGCGTGCAGCGCAACCAACACGGGGATCCCATTCAGTTTATTGGCATTTTTGTGGATGTACACGATGAGCACCAGAGAAAATTTGAGCTGGATCGCCTGCTCAAACGCTATTCCGCCATTAGCGATGTCACAACCCATGGTTCCTTCTACATTCGGCTGGAACGCATCCATTCCGAAGATCTTCCTACATTTCTCCACATGGTCGATGACAGCATCGCGCATCAGGGCGGGCTGTCACCGCCATTCAGAACATCTCCCGCCAGACCAACCTCCTCTCTCTGAGCGCTTCGGTGAAGGCCACCCGGGCAGGCACCGCCGGAAAAGGATTTGCGGTAGTGGTTGAAGAGGTGCGCAGCCTGGCCCAAATCAGCAATACCGTTTTCAAGGAGATCTCCACTGATTTGGGCCAGATGCAGCAACATGTCAAAGAAGTCACCCAGCAGTTTGAACTGCTCAATGAGGAAATTGCCAATCAGGACAAAAAGATCTCCTCTATCCAGCAAATTGTGACGGAAATTGATGGGACGGTAACCGGTGTCAAGGATGTTATGAATATGCTGCTAAACCAGTGACGAGGTCATTTCTGAAACATTTTGGTTCTCAGAGCGATTTATTTGAACTGGAAGGTACGTCAAAAGCAAATAAAAAACTCGTTTCCAAAAGGAAACGAGTTTTTATTTGCTCTGATTCGTTCACTGGACATGCTTAGTCTACAGCCACCGGTTCTTGGGGCATGGTAGCCTGCGTAATTTCGTTCCAGATCCGGTTGACCTCCTCCATGCAGTTGAAGTACAAGCTGGTCAATAGATTGGCCTGAATCCCCAGTTCTCCTGCCAGATGGTCAATTTTAGACCAATCCGCCCGCTCATAGCACAAAGCCAAATCATAAAGCACGCCACAACGGCCACTATGTTTCAGCAGTGCCTCCTTCACCTCGTCACAAAGAGGAATCCGCTGCAAAATTTCTTCCAGGGGCGCATCAATCAGATAATTCAAGGTGGAGAATATTCCCATCAAATAGGCATCCGACTTGCTGATGGGCATATCTTTGGCATAATTCATCAGGTTGCTGCAAAAGTTTGCTCGCATGAGGGACAAGCGCAGGAACTCTTCTGCTCCCTCATCCATTTGGTTCTCCGCATTGCTGGCGCTGAGCAGGTAAACCCACTGCTTGAGCTCGTTCATGCCGATGGTCATGATGGCTTGACGCACGCTGGTCACCTTACTGCGCAGAGAGAAGTAGCGAGAGTTTGCAATGCGCAGCAGGCCATAGGTCAAGGTGGCATCCACCGAGATGATCCGCTCAATCTCATCAATGTCCGGCTCATCCTGAATAACCGCTACCATCAAACGGAAGAAATTGCTCTGCATGTACCCGCTGCTGTGAGTCTTCTGAGTCATCTTTTCTGCCACGACGGTTCCCTCCATGGCATCCACCTGGAGTTTCATCGCCCGCTCATACAGATCTTCCCGGTCGATCCCAACCGCAATGCACTTTTTATCCATGCTTTTGGCGATCTCGATGATGTTCTTTAGGGTCAGCTCTTGCATGGTCTGGAAATTGAGTTTGATGTAATCAATGCTGTCCAGTATGGCCAGATACCGGGGTGCGAACTGGAACTCATTGACAGCAATCTTGTACCCCTCTCGCTTATACTGCTGAATCATGTGCATGGCCAAGGGGTGAATGATGACACTGTCATCAATCTGAATCACCAGCTCATCTTTATCAAACAGACGAGGGGATTTCTTCATCAACAGCGTGGTGGTGAAGGTCATAAAGTGCAGTGCACCTCGCAGCAGCTTGTCTGTGTTCATGGTCAAAAAGTTGTAAATGGTATCCGCTGCAGCAAAGTCGTTGGACGTGCTCACCCCCCCTTCACCAAACGCACTGTTCTCACCATGGTACAGAATTTCATACCCTATGATGCGATTTTCTCGATCTTTGATAGGCTGGCGCACAATATACTTACTGCTCACAGTCTCTTCTCCCCTTTCTTTCTTGCCTACTCATTTCTGGCTCAATCCCAATAACTCATCCAAAACTCCGATCAAGTGACCGATTTCTGGCTTGCTCAACTGTTCGTCGGCACCGACCTCCCGGCCCTTACGCCGCATCTCCTCGGTAATCAGCGAGGAGAAAATGACCACAGGAATTTTATGATAGTCCTTGCTGCTCTTAATCAGTTTGGTCAGGTGATGACCATCCATCTGGGGCATTTCCAAATCGGTGATAATCAGCGCCACCTCTTGCTCCAAGTGCTCCGGATCACACTCCTCCAACGCATGCCACAGCTCTGCCCCGTTGGGGAACATACGCAAGTTGGTATAGCCGGCCCGCTCCAGAGACTCCCGAATCATCTTGGAGAGAAGCACTGAATCCTCAGCCACCCAAATGGCATTGGAGTTGCGCTCTCTGGTCCCAAGTGCCTCCACTTCGCTGATTTGGATGGTGGTCTCCGGCGCAATCTCCGCCACAATGCGTTCAAAATCCAAAATGCTCACCAGGTCTTCCCCGCACTGGGCAATCCCCGTGGCTACCCCGTCCGCTCCACCGGAAATGGTGCTGTCAGGCTTTTGAATGTCCGCCCAGGAAATGCGGCTGATGCCGACCACGGTATCTACGCGGAAGGCCACATGCATCTTGTTAAAGTTGGTAACAATGAACAAATCCTTTTCCTCATGGCGGTGCTCCTGCCCTGTCAGGTATTTGGGGAGATCCACCACAGTAATGACCGTGTCTCTGGGCTTAAAAATTCCCTCCACAGCCGGGTGCGTATGTGGCATCGGCTTAACTGGCTGGCACATCATAATTTCCCGTACCTTCGCCACATTGATTCCATACAAATTTTCATCAATGGTAAACTCCATGATTTCAATTTCATTGGTTCCAGTCTCCAACAAAATCCCGTTTTTCCCTTGGTCCGCCATGCCGTTCCCCACTTTCTCCGTTTGTTTGATTAAAAAATTACTTCCGGCTTCCCATAACTGCGCACACACACCTGACCGGAAATCACGTCCATCAGCATCGTCCTTGCCACAGTACCGCCCACGTCCTCCGCTTTCAGCCGAATGCCTTCCCGACGTAGAATCAAATGGGTGCTCTCAATATTACGCTGACCAATGTTGCCCAAGCTTCCTCCGCCCGGCGTATCAAACATCCGGGCACCTCCTGCAATCTTAGCCACTATGCGGGACCGATTTGCGCCCCGGGCCTCCATGCGCCGGATCGTCTCGCAAATTCCAGTATCCGCATACTTCAACGGGGTTTTTCGCCCTGTCTCCATATTCAACGGCAACATGATATGTACCAGTGCCGCCAACCGGATCAGGGGATCATACAGCCCGATGCCAATGCAGGAACCCAAGGCATACGTCACCAGCATGCCGGTCTCCCGGGCCATCTTCATATCCGCAATCCCCACGACCAGTTTATCATTCATCCAAAACACCTAGTTTCTTTAACAAGAAATTGAGCGAGCGAATGTCCGGAGACAGCAGCAACCGGCAGGGAACCTCCACACCATTGCAGATAAAATTAGACCCGATGGTCATAATGTAGTCGGACTGTCCTCCGAATGCCGCCATAGGCACGGTCAAAATAGCCCCCTGCATATCCACAGCAAAAGCAGGTACCGTCAAGCTTGTAGTAATATCCGCCAAGTTGGAAAGCGCATTGATGAAGGTGCAAATCATGATGTTGCCCACTTCCACCAAGGCCGAGCGATCCAAATCCGTCAATTCTTCATAGTTGTTTACCGTGCGACCCACCATACGCTCCAACACCAGATTGACGAATTCGATCTGCTGCACGGAGAGCATGATTCCGTTGAGTTCCCCGGACATATGCACCAGTACCCCTGCGGTAATGACCTCAGGCCCACCAATCCAGTCAATCGCCTCATTGTAGCCCATAATACGTACCTCAGGTATATCAATCCGTACCGGACAATCCAGCATGCTGGACAAAGCGGTTGCTGCATTACCTGTTCCAATACTACCGATCTCACGGATGGTATCCAGCTCCATGCCGTTGAGTTCCTCGTAATTTTTCATACGTGCCTCCCAATTAACCGTTGATCAATCCGTTGATGGTGGTCTCCACCTCATCGGCGGTCTGCATCATTTTCAACGCGTAGCTGTACGAGCGTTGGGCCTGGATCACCTGAGTCAGTTCCGTGCCCAAGTCGGTATTGGATTGTTCCAGCATTCCCTGCTGTACCTGTGTGTCGGCGACCCAGAGCTGTCCATTTTTTGCGTCCATCAGGAATCGGCTGCTTCCAACTCGCTCCAGCCCATCCTTGTACTGCATCTGGAACACACCCACTGCCAGCTTTTCTTGGGGATTGGTCACTGGGATGGGCTGCCCGTTGGCATCCAAGACCAGCCGGCCCTCGCCGTCCGAGAGGTAGTAGGTCCCATTCGCTGCATCTCCCCCCTGGAGAAAGGCCGCCATGGTAAACGCACCATCCCGGGTAAAGGAGACCTCTCCCGTAGCGGGGTCATACAGGGCAAAATACCCCTCCCCCAAAATGGCATAATCCAAGTTCCGGCCGGTCTCCTGCATGGGACCGGTCTCCCAGTTGGTGGCGGTGCCGGAAAGATAAGAGCCGCTGCCTCGGGGGAGCTGGTTGTTGTCAATCCCCTGCGTCATGCCATACATCAGCGCCTGAAACGAGGGAACCTGCACCTTGAAGCCGTTGGTATTCACATTGGCAATGTTATTGCCCTGTACATCCATACGCAGCATCTGCTGCTGTGCCCCTACGGCGGCACTATAGAATCCTTGAATCATACCATTCTCTCCTTCCCCGGTTACATCTGAGCGATCTGCGTGGTGGCCTTGGTCAGCAGATTATCATAGAGTTTGAGCACCTGGGCTCCACTTTGCAGGTTACGCTGGGCGGTGAGCATCCGGCTCATCTCCTGGAGCATATCCACGTTGGACTCCTCCACGCTCTTCCATGCTACCTCAGGCTGTCCTTGCAGCTGCGCCACCTGTCCGTTGGCCTGGAACAGGCCGCTCTCTCCCTTGGTTAACTGCTGGTTGTCCGCAAAGACATACACGCCCAACTGACCCTGATACACACCTTGTTCCGTGTAAATCCGCCCCGATGTATCAGCACGGATCTGATCCGTGTCCAGGGTGATGGGCTGTCCGTCCACCCCCAGCACAGTTCCTTGTCCTTCCAGATACAGCTGGTTCTGCTCATTCAAGCAGAAGCTGCCTCCCCGGGTGTATTCTACGCCATTGTCCGTTTGAATGGCAAAAAATCCATCTCCCACAATGGCAAAGTCCAGGGTCAGTCCGGTCTCCCGAATCGTACCGCGTTCATAATTGATGTAAAGGGTATCCGGTGCCAGCATATAGCTCTGCCCCCCGATCACCGTGGCATCGCTCTTGTCTACGTTCCCCACACGACTATAGAGCACCTCCTGGAAGGTCCGATCTGTGTAGGTCTCCGCCTTGTAGCCGGAGGTGGTGAGGTTGGTCATGTTGTTTCCCACCACGTCCAGGCGCTTGGTCTGGGAGAGAATCCCCGATGTCAACTGATAAAATCCCTTGGTCATTGTTCATTCCTTCTTTCCAGACGCGTTTAAGACTGCATGTACTGCTTCATGTAAACCCGCAGGTTCTGGAGTGCCCGGCTATGGATCTGAGAGACACGGGCCGCACTGACTCCCAAAATCTGGGCAATTTCCTTCATATTCAGTTCCTTTTCGTAGTAGAGAGAGAGCACCAAACGCTCATTTTTCCGCAGGGAGGATATTCCCTCTGCCAACACCTGGTGCAATTCCTGCTCTTGAAACTCCTCCTCGGTGGGATTGCTTGCCCCATCCTGAGCGAGGTATCGTTCTGTGGCACTTCCACAGCTGTCCAGCATCGCCTCGAAGGACACCAGGCTGGACATGGCGGTCTCGGAGAGCAGTGCATCGTACTGTTCCCGGGTCAGCCCCATATACTGGGCCACCTCATAGCTGTTGGGTGCACGTCCCAGCTGACTGGCCAGTTCATCTACGGCTCGATTGAGCCGCACCGCCTTTTGACGCACCTGTCGGGGCAGCCAGTCCTGACGGCGAGCCAGGTCTACGATCATGCCCCGCAGGCGGGTGGAGACGTAGGTCTCGAATTTCACATTCTTGGAGGGGTCAAATTTATCCACCGCATGGAGCAACACCAGAAGCCCTTCCTGGATGATGTCATCCAGTTGGGCAAAGCTGCTGTACAGGCCGCTGGCCTGAATGGCAATCCGCCGCACCAGCTGGGTGTAGCGCAGGACCAGCTTCCACTTCAGCTCCTGATCTCCGGTCTGGCGATAGAGTTCCAACAACTCTCGGTCATCCAACTGCTCCACCTTTTGGGGAGAACGGGGAGACTGGTTTCCATACTCCATAGAAACCGCTGCATCGGTCTCTTGCATCTGTCTCCCGCCTCCTTCTTATCCCTTGTTCTCCTGGGTCTGCATGGTGATATTTCCAATGGCTTGAATTTGTATATTACTGGTGATCTCATGGAAGGACAGCACATACACGTCGGGGTAAAACTGGCTGATCAGTCGGCTGAGATAAACCCGGATCACCTGGCTGGTGAGTACCACGGGTGTCTGGGACAACTCCTGGAACTTCTTACGCAGCTCGCCCAGCTGGGCCATCATCTGCTGCATCACATCCGGCCCCAGAGCCAGGTACACACCCTGTTCATTTTTGGTCAGGGACGCCAACACCTTCTTTTCCACCTCAGCATCCAGGGTCACGACCCGGAGCTGACCATTTTCACAGAACCGACGGGTAATGGTGCGGCTGAGTCTGGTACGCACCTGTTCGGTGATCACCTCCACATCCCGGGTTCCTGCACTTGCATCCACGATGGCTTCCAAGATCAATCCCAAATCTCGGATAGGCACGCTCTCCTTCAACAAGCTGCGCAGGATTTTCTCCAGGGTTGCGTAGGATACTACATTGGGGATGGCGTCTGCCACCAGGTCGGGATCGGTCTTTTTCAGGTTCTCCACCAACTGCATCACCTCGGTCCGCCCCAGCAGTTCGTAGGAGTGACGCCGGATGGTCTCGGACAAATGGGTGAGCATAACGGTGAGGGGAGAGATGACGGTATATCCATAAATTTCAGCCATTTCCTTGTTTTCCGGCAAAATCCACCGGGAAGGAATCCCATAAGCGGGCTCGATGGCCTCAATACCGTCGATTTCACCGGCTGGGTTGGACGGCTCCAGAGCCAAATAGTAGTCCACCAGCACCTCACCTCGGGCCACTTCCTCGCCCCGGATGCGGACGATGTACTGGTTGGTTCCCAACGACGCCCCGTCATGGAGGCGGATGGACGGAATAACAAAGCCCATATCCTGGGCGTATTGACGCCGGAAAATGACAATTCGATTGATGAGCTTACCGCCACTGTTTTCATCCACCAGCGGGATGAGGCTGTAGCCAAACTCCATCTCAATGGGCTCCACCGTCAACAAGGAATAGACATTGCTGATGTCTTTGAAGTACTCTGCCTCCCCGGAAGCAGCTGCTTCTGGTGGTGGTGCTTGGCTGACTGCTTCCTCCTGAGGCTTGGCGTGCAGTTCCTCTTGCTCCATTTTCTTCTGCCCCACCAAGCCGGCAGCAGTCAGACCCGCGCCCACCAGCAAAAGTGGAATGGTGGGGGTGCCTGGGAATACAGCCAGCAGCAGAAGGATGATACCTGTGGCCAAAATGGCCCGTGGCTGTGCCTTGAACTGGCCAATGACATCGGTATTCAAGCTGCCATCGGACACCGAACGTGTGACGATCATACCCGTTGCCGTAGAAATCATCAGAGCGGGCAGCTGAGACACCAAGCCGTCACCGATGGTGGCAATGGAGTACACATTCAACACGCTTTGAATGTCGCCGCCGCCCTGCACCACACCGATGATGAGGCCGGCCACAAAGTTGATGGCGGTAATAATCAGGGACATGATGGCGTCGCCCTTGACGATCTTGGTCGCACCGTCCATGGCGCCGTAGAAGTCTGCTTCCTTTTGAATCTTGTATCGGCGCATTCGTGCTTCTTTTTCGTCAATGAGGCCGGAGCTCAAGTCCGCGTCAATGGCCATCTGCTTACCTGGCATAGCATCCAGAGTGAAGCGGGCAGCCACCTCAGAGACACGCTCAGCGCCTTTGGTGATGACGATAAACTGCACCAACACAATGATGAGGAAGATAATGACGCCAATGACGATGTTGCCCTGGGTAATCATTTGACCAAAAGCCTCAATGACTACGCCAGCCTGACCTCCATCCCGGAGAATGAGGCGGGTAGAGGACACATTCAGTCCCAATCGAAACAACGTGGTCACCAAAAGCAGTGAGGGGAAAATGGAGAACTCCAGTGCCTCTGAAATGCTCATGGTAATCATCAATATCATAATGGACAGCGATATGTTTAGGATGATCAGGACATCCAAAACAGGTGCCGATAATGGGATCACCAAAAAGAGCACGATGACCACCACCATCAGCGATATGGCATTGTCCAGAATTCGCTTCATAGGTTTTCAACTGCTCCTTTTCTACTGGTTGACTTTTCCACTCATCTGGTAGAGGTACACCAGCACCTCTGCCACAGCTCCATAGAGCTCCGGTGGTATCTCTCGATCCAAATCTGTGGATGCGTAGAGTGCTCGGGCCAGCGGAACATTTTCCACCACAGCCACTCCGTTTTCCTCCGCACACTTGACAATGCGCAGAGCCACCTCATCCTGCCCCTTGGCTAACACCACAGGGGCCCGGTCTCGATCTTCTTTGTAGCGCAGTGCTACTGCGAAGTGGGTGGGGTTTCGAACGACCACATCCGCCTGAGGCACCTTCTGCATCATGCGGGATTGGGCCATTTTCCGCTGGATCTCCTTAATCTTACCTTTGACTTGGGGGTCGCCCTCCATCTGCTTGAACTCCTCTTTGATCTCCTGCTTGGACATGCGGATCTGTCGCTCATAGTCCCACCACTGGTAGAAGTAGTCCGCCGCAGCCAGTACCACATAGGCCGCTGCAATTTGCATGGACATCTGAAACACCAAATTTGCCAGATGGCTGCATGCCGCCTCCAGATCGGTAAAGAGATATTTGGTAAACACATCCACCACTCCTGCAAGGAAGCGATAGATGATGTAGAGCAACACCGAAATTTTCAAAAGGCCTTTGAGTGCCTCCACCAGACTGCGCAGGGAGAACAGCCGTTTGAATCCCTGGATCGGGTTTAGACGGCTGAATTTAGGCCGCAGCGACTCGCCCGTCACCAACATTTTGGTTTGCAGGAAAGTAGCCGCCACGCCCGCCAGTGCTGTTGCCAGAAGCAGTGGCACGCTGGTTTTGGCAAACGCCCAGAGGAACTGCACCATCAGCGCCTTTAAATCCCCGATGGCCAGTTGGGTCTGACCCACCTGAGTCAAGGAAATGCAGGTGCGAATCATCTGCTGAAGGTTGCTTGCTTGGTAAGTCGCAGTGAGGAAGAAGGTAGCCAGACCCACCAAGAGTACCGCCACAGAAACGGCATCGTTGCTGAAGAAGATGTTACCCTTCTTTCGTTCGTCTCGCCGCTTTTTTGGGGTTGCTTTTTCGGTTTTCTGACCGTCCGCCACCGTTCACCACCTCCTGGGCTATCCACCTGAGCCAATCACCCGTAGTATTTGACCCATCTGTTCCAGCATCTCCGACTCTGCGTTCAGCAAAAACTCACTGATCGGGGAGAGAAACAAGAAAAGGAGCACCAGACCGATGATGACCTTTAACTCAATGTTAATAACAAACGCATTGATCTGAGGAATGGCTTTCATGAGAACGCCCATTCCCAACTCACCCAGCAACTCGGCAGCCAGAATGGGGAATGCCAGCTTAATGGCCAGCACCATACAGGAGAGAAATACCTCCGCCACGGCCGAGGCCACGGCCTGGCCAAATCCAGCCTGTCCGTAGGGGATGACATTCTGCGCCGAGAGGAACAGTCGGATCATGGTGTAATGCCCGTTTTCCGCAAAAAACAGCAACACCATTAACACATTGAGCAGCGATGCCGTCACGGTCATATTCACCTGGCTGCTGGCATCATACACCTGAGCCATGGTCAATCCCATCTGGGCGTCGATGACTTCTCCTCCCACCTGGATGATCATAAAGAACAGCTGCATGATAAATCCCATGGCAAACCCAACCCCTAGCTCCAACACCAAACGCAGGCAAAACTCCATCAGATGGGCGGGAACCTCCGGGCCTTCCTTGGTCACGCTGAACACGAACACGGAAAAGACCATAATCATGCCCGCTTTGACCAGATTGGGCAGACTGTTTCTGCCTAAAATCGGATTGAACAGCACAAAACCGCTCATCCGCATAAAAATCAATGTAAATAAGTACAGTTCTGACCAGTCCATCGTCCCAGCGTCCTCACATCAACGTGAACAGATAGCGAGCATAGTCCTGGAGAACCTCCAACATCCAGCCGCCACCCACCAGCAGAATCAACACGACTACGATCAACTTGAGGATGAAGGAGAGCGACTGCTCGTGAATCTGGGTGA
The DNA here is from genome assembly GCA_944387075.1 of uncultured Oscillospiraceae bacterium. Lineage (GTDB taxonomy): Bacteria > Bacillota > Clostridia > Oscillospirales > Oscillospiraceae > Enterenecus. The sequence goes on from CALXDO010000129.1 coordinate 14,020, forward strand.
CAGCCTGGAAAATGGCCACCAGAATACCAACTGCCATACTCAGCAGCAGCATGGGGGCGCCAAGTTTCAACGCCACACCCACACCCTCTCGCAGAATGTCTACAGGCTCCATATCCAAATCCCCCTATCGTTCTAGTTGAAGCCCTGTACCAGGGTGGAAAACAACAACTGCCAGCCATCCAAGGTGATGAAGAGCAACAGCTTAAAGGGCATGGAGATCATGGACGGAGGAAGCATAATCATACCCATGGACATCAGGGCTGATGCTACCACCACGTCAATGAGCAAGAAGGGGATGTACAGGTAAAAACCAATGAGGAACGCTTTTTTGAGTTCCGTGGTCATAAAGGAAGGCACCAGAATGTGCATAGGTAAATCCTGCGCGTTCTCCGGCGTCTCCTCACCTGCCATACTGCAAAACAGGTCCAGGGAACTCTGCTCGGTGTTCCGGGCCATAAATTCCTTCAAAGGCACCTGTGCCCGGTCAAAAAACTCATCCTGAGTAATCTCTTCTGCCACATAGGGCTCATAGGCCGTGGTCTGAATCTCGCTGATCACCGGTGACATGGTAAACAACGTCAAAAACAGTGCCATACCCACCAACACCATGTTAGGTGGATTTTGCTGCAAACCCATAGCCGAGCGCAGGAAAGAAAAAGAGATAACATACCGTGTAAAGGAAGTCATCATCACCACCATGGAAGGCAACAACGTGACCATGGTGGTCATAAAAAGGATTTGGAGCGTTTGGACATTATCTCCGTTGACATTAATCCATGCGTCCATGACTACCGCCCCCTCCTCTCTTTCTCTGCTCTAATACCCGACGCAACGTCTGGGTAAATCCATCTGGGAGGCTTTGATTTTCTCCCTCCGACTGTGCCAGCTGCGCGGCTTCCTCTTCCGACAACTCCCCCAAGTTGGTAATCCCATTGGGCGTCGACGCCAGAATATAGACCCGCTTTCCAACTCGCACCAACATCAGACGCTGCTCTTTGCCCATGGCCACCTGCTCCATCACCTCCAGGTTTCGCCCACGGCTCATGCCGCTGGGCGACATACGCCCCACTATGTGGCGGGTAAACCAGTAGGCCAAGGCCAACATCACACACGTGACCAGCAGGGTCCACAGCAGAGACAGCAGTGTGTCCAACATATCTACTTAGGGATTTCCTACGATGGTGCTGACGGTCTTAAGCAGACGGTCGCTCTTAAAGGGCTTGACAATAAAGTCCTTGATGCCAGCCTGTACGGCCTCCACAACCATAGACTCCTGACCCATAGCGGAACACATCACCACATTGGCGTTGCTGTCCTTGCTGCGGATGGCCTTCAAGGCCTCCAAACCGTCCATATTGGGCATGGTGATGTCCATGAGAACCAGGTCCGGTTTGAACTGAGAATACTTTTCCACTGCATCCTGTCCGTCCACAGCCTCTTCGATCTCGGTGTAACCGGCCTTGCTCAAGGTGTCCCGGATTACTTTTCTCATAAACGCTGCGTCATCTACAATCAGAATCTTAGCCATGATATTCATCCTTTACTGTTCATTTATTTCCTTATCCCGATGTGGAAACCCCATCGGCTCAGGTTCGCTTGAGAAGTTCGGTTTGCTTGAGGACCTCGGTAATCCGCACTCCGAAGTTGTCGTCAATGACCACCACATCGCCCCGGGCCACACACAAGCCGTTGACATACAGATCCACCTGATCTCCGGCCAGCTTATCCAGCACAATCAGAGACCCCTTAGAGAAGGCGAGAATGTCCTCTACCTTACGCTGAACACGGCCAATTTCCACCGACACCTCCAGGGGAACCGACATGATCATTTCCAAATTCTCTGTCTGTTCCTTGCCCAAACGCTCCTCGACCTCCAAGCTGGGCAGCTGAACGGGGGTGGCATTGATGCGTCTGGGTTCCTGTACTTGCCACATAGGAGCCTGTACCTGCTGCACCGGAACCTGCTGCACCGGAACCTGTTGCACTGGAACCTGTTGCACCACCGGCTGAGGCTGAGGCTGAGCCTCAGCCTCAGCCTCAGCCTGGGCAGAAGCACTACTAGACATATTCTGAAGCATCTGCTCGATTTCATCCTGACTCATAGTGGATCCGCCGCCACCCTGTGCTGTGGGCTGTGCCGCAGGCTGCGCCGCAGACTCAGCCTGTGCCGCAGGCTGATGAGTCGGGGCAGATGGCTCATCGGAAACCGATCCGAAATTCAACTCAAAGCCCGCCAGCAACTCTCTGGCCAGGTGAACCGGAATGACGTTGACAAATTCACTCTTGAGCACATTCTCAATGCTCAGCATGAAACGAACCACCACCAGGGTATCATTACTGGTAGGAAAGTGCTCGTTTTTGAATTTATCCAAATCATCCAAAGCAAAGGACTGGGGTGTGGAGATATTCACCGGACGGCCCAGAAAATCGGACAGGGCAGTGGATGCCGCACCCATCATCTGGTTCATGACCTCACACACCGCACTAACGGTCAACTCATTGAGTTCGAATTCCTCGTCAGGGGTCTCGCTGCCCATGAGGATGTCCACAATCACTTTGACATCCCGTTTCCTCAGCAACATGATGTTGCTGCCCTCCAGACCGGAAACATACCGGATCTCAATGCCAATGGCAGGCTCCAAGTCCCCAATGCTGAAGTCATTTACTGAGACCACACTCACCGAGGGAGTTGTGATGTCCACCCGGTGATCCAGCATATTGGATACTGCGGTTGCCGAAGATCCCAGGCTGATGTTCATAATTTCGCCAATGGCGTCCAGTTCCATGGAATTAAAAATATTCTGCTCCATGTTCCTCACTCCTCCTCTCTTGCCTGCGCGTGGCAGCTACCCCAGATTTTCACGGCCATATTGTCGCCCTGGGTGCCCAGTTTTCCGATGAACCAGGGCTGCCCCCCGATATACAAGTTCACCGGCTCCTTGGTTGAATGTCCCAAATCCACCACATCTCCCACATTCAAGGTGTAAATGTCCTGCAGCGTCAGCTGCGTGCGGCCTAGTTCCGCTGTAATCTCCAACTGGGAATCCCGTAGAATGTCCAGGATTTCCTCAGAGTTATCCTCTCCTGAGCCGCGCCCCGCCTGGTTCATGGACATAATCTTTGCAAAGATACCAGTGAGCATCATGCCCGGCAGACAGATATTCATGTTGCCGGAGGCATTGTCGAACTTGATGCTGACGCCCACAATGACCACCGTTTCATCCAATCCAATGAGCTGTACCAGCGTGGGATTGGGTTCCACCTTCCGGAAGCTGAAATCCATATCAATATAGTTCTCCCAACTTCCCCCCATGACGGAGATCAGATCCTTGACAATGTCCTCGTAGAGCTTTAACTCCAGATCGGTAAAGGTATATCCAACGGGAACGTTGGAGGTGCTCTCCCCCTCCCCGCCCATCAGACGATCCATCATGTTCAGAGCCACACCGGTATTGAGTTGGATCAGCACCGGTGTGTCCTCAGTGGCCCGCACCCCCTGGACGTTGACATCTGCCAGGGTCAGTACGTCTCCATCCGACAAGGCGTTGGAGAACTCATAGTACCGTTGCTCCTCCACCAACTCCACTGAAACCTCACTGGTAGTGTGGAGCAAACCGTTGATTCTGGAATTGATGATGCGGGTATAGTTTTCAAAAATACCCCTAATCATCTTCATCCGATCCTTGGTAAATTTTCTTGGACTATAAAAGTCGTACTTGCGGTACTTCTTTTCCGTGCTTTGTTCGGGTTGATTCAAATCCACTCCGCCGCTCTGCGCCGCTTGGAGCAGTGCGTCGATCTGGCTTTGAGATAATACTTCCGCCATGGCTATCCCTCCTGGCCGGAACCGGTTTGCGTCTGGGTGGGCTCGTCAGAGACCTGAGAGTTCCCATCCGCCTCGCCCACGTCCTCGTCCTCACCGGAACGCATGGTATAATACTGGGCAATATCGTCCCCTATGCCGTTTTCTACATCTAGTCCTGTAATCAGCAACTCCACCCGTCGATTCTCGGCACGCGTTTCTGCTGTGTCGTTGGAAGCCACAGGCCGCCACTGACCATATCCTACACTGACCAGCCTAGCTGGGTCAATGATATTTTTCTCCTGTAAATACACCGTCACAACTGCGGAACGATTGGTGGCTAGGAATCGGTCTACTGTGGGGTTATTCGGTTTGTCAGGATACTCCTGAGCGGTGTGCCCCAGTACACGAATTTCATCCACCGATCCGCTGACCTCAGCAATGGACTCCGCCACGTGATCCAGTATCACCTTTCCGTCGTTGCGCAAAATATAGCTGTCGCCATCAAAGAAGACAGTCTTATCAAAGGTCACAAAGACATAGCCGCTTCCCTGGGTAATACTAATCTGAGTGCTTAGATCGGCCTGCTCCACATAGTCCTTCATGGACTGGTAGAGCTTTTCAATGTCTGCATCCACCTGAGCCTGAGTCAGCTCCTGCTGTTGCTCCGTCTCCGTCGTCTGGGTGGTGTTATTGCTCACCTCATGCCCGCCGGGATCCTGCTCGGTCACAGCCTGAGGGTTAAAGGACTCCACCAGGGCGATCCATTTTTCCATATCCATGCTGGACATGGAATACAGCATTACAAAAAAGCACAGCAGCAGAGTCACCATATCTCCATAGGTATCCATCCAGTTGGCTCCACCGCTACCGCCGCGTTTTTTTTTCATTCCTGAACCCCCTCTGCCTATCGTATGACCATGTGACGCTTACTTCTTTTCTTTCTTTTTCCGCTTGCCCTTTTTGCTCTGGCCTTCGCCTTCTTCGCTGCTGTCCCGCTGCTTCTGGCGCATAAAGGTCAGCAAACGCTCCCGAAGGAACTTGGGGTTCTCGCCGGATTGAATGGCCATGATGCCCTCCACTACAATTTGGCGGCAGAGCACCTCTTCCTCATCCCGGGCTGTGAGGTTCGCGGCGATCGGGTTGAAGATTACGTGAGCCAATAGTGAGCCGTAAAAGGTGGTCACCAGAGCCACCGACATGTTGGGGCCCAGACTTTCCATATCCGCGCCATCCAAGCCTTTGAGCATATTAATCAGACCGATCAGAGTACCGATCATACCAAAGGCTGGCGCTGCGTTAGATCCTCGCTCATACATGGCCACCACTTCCTGGTGGCGGGCAGAAGTCTGCTCAATGTCGTTGTTCAAGATGCTGCGTACCCGATCTGGGTCGTTGGCATCCACAATGAGCATGATAGCCTGCTTGAAGAAGGGATCCTGCTGCTCGTTGGCCTTCTCTTCCAGGGCCAGCAATCCGTTTCTACGGGCAATCTGAGCCAGCTCCACCAGCTGTTCCACATAGAAGGACGGATCAAAGGCCTTCGAACGAAGCAAAATTTTCATATGAACAGGCATGGATTTGGCCAGTTTGGGATAGCAAGCAATCACCACAGCAAGGGTGCCACCAAAAACAATCAAGATACTGGCCGGGTCCACAAAGTTCTTAAGAGTTGCCAGATTCACCCCAGGGATAAGCCCGTCCATATCAACGGCAATACCAAACAGGGTGAAGAAAATAGCCAATGCTATTCCGATCAAATATACTATATTCATATCGACGATCCCTTCTGTCTATATGCCGCAATCCTGCGGAGCAAACCCGAGGTCAGCGTCGGTCAATCACAGAGATTTCCCTGTGAATGTCCTGAACCTTGGCGTTATATTCTGCAATTTTCTGAATGATTTCTTCCACAGAATCCCGAACCAGGTAATAGTCATGGTTCATCATCACTACCTTGCACTCGGGAATCAGTTCAATGCACTGGATCTGGTTGTGATTGACCAGGAACCGCTCTTTGTTCATCTTCTGCAACACAATCACAAGTCTCACCCTCTCTTCCGGGCTCCGCCGCTGATGGCGGCGGAGCCCCCGTTGTGCTTAGAATTAACGCTTCATGTTGACCAGTTCCTCCAGCATGGAGTCGGTCACAGTTACAATACGAGTATTGGCCTGATAGCCACGCTGATAAACAATCATGTTGGTAAATTCCGTGGCCAGATCGGTACCGGAACCCTCCAGGAAGGACGTCATCAGCTTGGTACTGCTGCCGCCCAGAAGCTGAGTCGTGGGATCCACATTACCGTCCGCACCGAGAATCTTTCCGTTGTTGAGTGCGCCGGTCACAGCACTGTTGGGAGTGCTCACGGTGATGTCACCAGCGGCATCTCCCGCGGTGTAGCAGGGGCCGCTGGTGTGGAGCACGCCGGCGGCGTTGTCCACAGTACCCAGGGCAATGTAACCCACCACCACTTCCTCCTTGGTATCGGAGTTGGTGCAAGTGATCTTGCCGTTGGCATCAATTCTCAGGTTCTCAAAGTTGATGTAACCATCCACCGCATTGGCGGTGGCAGCACCCGGATCATCGGGGTTGACGTTTTTACCGTCGGCTCCCACGCCGGCATACACAGTCTCACCCTCGGTGCCCGCTGCGCTGGAACGCATGGGCAAACGGATGGGCACCAGGGCGGTACTGACATTCAACTGCCCGTTGTCCGGCAAAATACCGGGGGTGCCGGTTCCGGCAGTGGGGTCTTCCACGGTGGTCATAAAGCCGTAGACCACATTACCTTGGCCATCCACCAGATAGCCATCCCGGAAGTCAAAGTCACCCACGCGGCTCAGATACAGATTCTTGACATCAGCTGCACTGTTGATGTCAATATCCTTGGTGCCCACCAGGAAAAATCCATCTCCGCTGATGGCACAGTCCAAATCACGGCCCGTGGCACTCAAGTCACCAGTACTCATATCCAGATCAATGGTACCCACGCTACAGCCGTATCCAATCTGCTGAGGATTGATGCTACCCGCCACATTTGTACCAGCGGAACCGGCGTTCAGGGTGTTATAAATGCTCTCTTTGAAGGTGATACGCTGGCTCTTATAGCCATTGGTATTTACATTTGCAATGTTGTTACCCACAACGTTCAAGGCCTGCATACTGGTCTTCAAGCCGGCAATTGCTGCGGTCATTGCGCCTGACATAGCCATAGTCGTTTTGCTCCTTTTCCCGTTTATTACGCCGTCGAGGAACCGTCAGTCACACGGCCCTCAGAGCCTCCTTTCGGTCCTGCCCTCTGTGTCTCACAGGAACACGGCGCCATCGATGTTAGTAAAAATACTCTCTTTCATTTCCGCTTCCGACAAAGCGGTAATGACTCGATTGTTTGGAACATTGACAATAAAGGCCAAACTCTGATCCAATGCCAAAATATTGGTGGCACCTTTGGCCTCTGCCCGTTCCACCGACTCCCCCAGCCGCTCCAGCAGGGTATCGGTCACCTCAATGCCACGCTCCTCCACGCGGTCGAGCGCGTGCTTGGAAAAGGCCACCTGTCTGCTCTGGGTCTGTTCCAGCTGCTGTTGAAACAAGGTATTGAAGTCACCAGTCTGGGAGGTCTTGGCTGTTCGGGCTTGTGTCTGCCCAATCCCATTGGACGACACAGATTGAATGGGTCCAACCATGGGGCTACCTCCTTTCCTCTTGGGGGGAAGTGTTTAAGTCTCCGGGGTTTCAGGGACCTCGGGGGTTTCCGTCTCGCCCTCGGTGCCTCCTTCTGTTTCGCCCCCCTCACCGGTATCGGGGACTTCCGGCAGGGTTCCCACTGCCATAATGCTGTTCAAGGAGTACATCTGACCATCCACAAAGATCACCATGGAGCCCTGATAGGTTCCGGTTCCCTCTACTTGGCCCACAATCTCCTCGATCTTTCCCTCTTCATTGTAGACACCCACGGTCACCGTCTTGCCCACCAGAGAGGCTGCGTAGCTCATGGAGTTGGCAGTGGTCAGTTCCTCCAAACTGGTCTGTACCTTGCTCATCATCTGCACCACCGACATCTGAACCATTTGATTGAGCATGTCGGAGGTATCCGTGGCGTTGTCAATGGTCTGATTTTGCAGTTGCTGCACCATCAGCTGCAGGTAATCGGTAAAATCCAAGCCAAAATCGTTTGGATCACTGACTGTGTAGCCCATTCCTATCACTTCATCAATCGTGGGGGAACTGCTACTGCTGCTACTGCTGCTGGAGGCTGCACGAGAGGCCGCATAGGTACTGGCACTTGCAAGGCTATTCAGAGACGTGGTCATCCAGTCGCTGTTGGACATTTCCTTTTACCTCCTTCTAAGATTCTGCTGAGGTTTATTCCTCTTCCATCTGCACCAACCCCAAGCGAAGCTGCTGAAGAAAAGCTTCTGTCTCCGGCTCCGGTGTGTGTCTCTGGGGCTGCTGCTGGGACTGCTGCTGGCCTCCGTTCTGGTTGAACTGCTGCCAGGCTTCTTGGTGCTCCTGAGGTTGGGCCACTTCAATACGCACCTGTCCGTTGCTGCTGTCCTGCAACAGCAGACCCAGGGCAGAAGCATGATCTCCCAGCAACTTGGCCGTCTGCTCCGATTCCGCATGAAGCACCACATGGAGGGCTCCCTCCGGTGTGCGGGTAAACTCCGCCACCACAGTACCTAAGTTATCCGGCTTCAGCTTGATCTCCAGGTACTCACTGCCCTCTTCCAGTCCCCTATGGATGGTTTGGGCCAGATTGGCCTCCACCTCCTGAGTTGGAGCGGTCATATCCACAGGGGCATCCCCCACGCGCACCGGCGCCGCTTCCAACTCGCCGAACAGGGGCGTCTGCCAGCCTTGTACGGTTACACCTTCCAGAGATTTTCCATCCTCTTGTCCAATGGGTACACCGGAAAAATCCTGGGAACCGTCCGATTGCTGGTCCGCCAAAAACGTCTGGTTCGCGGTCTCAGGTACCACCGCGGCCATGCCACTGTCCTTTGCCAGTCCTGTAGCCACCTGCATGGTCTGTGCGGATTGTGCTGTGCTTTGTTCCGGCTGTTGGGCCTGCATTGGCTCCAGAGAAATAGGCTCCACTGGCCGGTGCAGCACGGGCCCAGGATGCAGACCCTTTTGCATTCCCACCGGGTTGATTTGAACCTTCATCACCCCGCTAAGATCTCGGATCAAGCCATTGGTTTTCTGATCTGACTCAACCGGGCCAGCATTGGGAAGCATCAAGCCCCACAACACCGTCTCTCCCCCAGCAGAATTTGTCTGGTCCTTTTGGGTCTGCCCGTCATCTTGAACCTGTTCCGATTCCTCCCGTTCGGACTTTCCCCCCTGTGTC
>CALXDO010000130.1 GCA_944387075.1 uncultured Oscillospiraceae bacterium
TGGCGCAGCTGCTGGATATGCTGCGGTTGGATGAGCAGGGATTTCGCAAGCTGTTTATGGAACAGGTCAACGGGGGCAACCGCTTTTCCGGAGCACTGTTTTCCCTGCTGCGGCAGGCGTGTGGGCAGATGTCCAACCAGCGAGGACAGGAGGCAATTTTGGAGTTTGTGCGCCGGTATATTGACTACTCCTCTGCGCCCCACATCAGCAAGAATTTGACTTCCCTGCTCCACCAGATGGGGGACTATCTGCCTGCCAGTTGGCGGGAACAGCTGGGGCAGCTGACAACTCAACTGGAACAGGGGTTGGCTGGCGGAGCGCGGGAGGATAATCTCGCCCTGCTCCAACAGAAGATTATCCCTTATTTGGCCCGTTATGTGGAGCGGGCCCACGACCTGGGTCCGTTGCGGGCATTGCTGAATCTGCTGGTGCTCAACACCGCCCGTTACCAAAACGCAGGGGAAGCCGAGATGCTCCAGGCCTTCCGTCAGATGGAGGGATACAGCACCCTGTTGGCTGGGCTGAATCAGCTGGATGATGGGGCGATTCTACGCCTGCTCCAGGATAGTGAATTCACTCGCTGTGCCGACAGCCCGTTTACCCAAGGGTTGGCCCATGCAGCCAGCCAGGCTTTGAAGGGAGAGTATGGCACCGGTGTGCGGGAGTCCTTTGCTGAGATTGTGCGGGCAATGCTCATCCAACAGAGCGTGTATATGCCCCTCAATCATATGCTCTTTCCCATAGAGTGGAACGGAAAGATGATGTACTCTGAACTGTGGGTGGACCCAAATGCCCAGGACGAGGAAAAAAAGGGCGAGCCTGGGGGGAAGAAAGTTCAATTTCTGTTCAAACTGGACCTGGAGTCCCTGGGGTTTTTGGAAGTTTCCATGGCAGTGCGGGACGGACAGGTACAGATGCACATTTATGGGCCGGAGGAGGTGTCCAGCCACCAGGGAATCATCGCCTCGGATATGGCGGATATTCTCGCCCGGCATCAGCTGAAGGGAACAGACATACAAGTGTCCAAATTGGAGACACCTCTGGCATTGACCCAGGTGTTTCCCGATTTGTTTGAAGGGAGGCAGGGTGTCAATGTCAAAATCTGATACATCCTCGCCCCAACGGGCAGCAGCACTGCGGTACCGGCCTGAGGATGGAGCGCCGGTGATCGTGGCGTCCGGTATGGGGCATCTGGCGGAAAAAATTGTGGAGGTAGCCCAGGACAACGGCGTACCCATCTACGAAGAGTCCTCGCTGGCCACGGTACTGACCCAGTTGGAGCTGGGGCAGCAGATCCCGGAGGAACTCTACCAAGCTGTGGTGGATATTTATATCTACTTCCTGAATTTCGATCCCAAGGATCCGGAGAAGTACCATCGGGAGAAGGAAAGCAAAGAGCGGACATAAGGGGGAAAGAGAATATGGCCTATCAGTTTTTAATTTTGGATAGCCAAGGGAATGCGGTGGCCCATGGCATTTCGAAACAGATTCCCAAGGGAACACAGTGGCAGCTGGTCATTGACGATGGTGACATTGAAGAGGTGGTCAAGCACACAAACTTTCGTCTGGTCTGCGATTCCGATGCCGTGCCTGCTTTGGAGGGGCGGCTGGTGAGCCGGAAGGGAAACACCATCGTGTTGGAGCCGATACGGCGATTGGAACAGTCGCTGAGACAGAATCTTCGCCTACCCGTGGGATTTCATACCTACATCTATCCCATATCCGGCACCTGGCGGGGCCGCGAGGCTGTGGTGAGTCGGGATTTGAGTTGCGGCGGTGTGGCATTTTACTGTCCCCGGCACTTGGAGGTGGGGGAGAAGGTCCAGATTGTCATTCCCATTACATCCAGCCCTCTGCTGATGGACGTGGAGATTCTGCGCTGTCAATCCCAGGACAAGGAGATGGCATTGTATGCCGGCCAATTTGTGGACCCGGTGCGCGAAGAGGAGAGTATGGTGTGCGAGGCGGTATTCGGCTTGCAGATCAGAAGAAACGTAGGGGTAGTGAGCCGGACATGAAATCCATCCACCCCCGGTTGATATGGTTAATCATTTGAGGGCTTTGGTCGATATATAGACAGAAAAGGGATGTGACAGGCGGCTGCCCAGTCATAGTCCATCGAGACCCATACGCATAGAGAAAAGGAGGTGGGGGACGGTGAGTAGGAATGAACGCAACTCCTCTGGAATTTCCAGGGGAATAGAGGACCGGTCTCTGCGTCAGCGGGGCCATGCGCCCTCAGAGTCCCGGAGTAACCTGCTCTTCCCACCAGAACATGGCCTTTGTCAGTTGTGGCGGTTGTGGGATCACCAAGTGGGGGAGAAAGAGTGGCTGCGCATCTCGCTTTCGCCTCCAGAGGATGGAAAAATACCTATTTCAAAGGAAAAAATGGAAAAGGAAAAACGGTGGGTGCAGATTCTTCTGGATCATGTGGCCACCGCTCGCATAGCCCAGGTGTTTCCAGATGGGAGAGGCCCAGTGGATCAGGATGAGGCGGCTGTGGTTTTTCCATCCAGCGATGAACTGGTTGCCTGGCTCCTGCTGCTTCCACCTGTGGGGACGGGCAAGACGCTGACAGTGTCCGAAATCCAGAAAGCGTTGCCGGAACATGGGGTGATCTATGGGGTGGACTGGAACACGCTCTGTAACCTGTCCGGATGCGCCCAGCGGTATTTTCAGCTGTTCCGCATTGCCGTTAGCAAGCCTCCCATCCCTGGTCAGGATGGCCGTGTTGAGGATTGCTATTCCCGTGACTTGGTGCCGGAGGTTCAGCTGGGTGAGTTGGAACAGCCGGATTATCATGTGCTCAATCTGGAACAGCCCATTGAGGAAGGCGACGTGATTTGTCGGATTATTCCGCCCACACGGGGGATGCCTGGCCGTACCGTGACGGGGAAAGTTATCCCTGCACCCCCTGGCCGGGAGGCTGTGGTGCCACAGGGGCGCAATACCCAGATTTCTTCGGACGGGACGTGCCTGGTGGCTCAGCGAAAGGGGCATTTGAATTTTACCGGATACTACTTCCAGGTCAAACCGGTGTGGGAGGTGTCCGAGGAGGAACTGGAAAACAAGGAGAAAATCAATTTCCTGGGAGATATTCACATTCATGGCGATGTGCGGGAGGGAGTTTTTATCTGTGCCTCGGGCAACATCCAGATCGACGGTGTGTTGGAGACGTGTACCGTACAAGCGGGGGAGAATATCGTACTGGCCAGCGGTGTCCAGGGGCGGGATCACGCCACCCTGCAAGCGCAGAAAAGCGTGTATGCCAAGTATATGGAGCACTGTCAAGTATTTGCCAGAGAGAATGTATACGCCGACTGCCTCATCAACTGCCAGGTGTATGCCAACGGTTCGGTTTACGTGCGAACGGGGCGCGGCACTTTAATTGGTGGGACGGTTCAGGCGGCCTGTGAGGTGTCCGCAAACACAGTGGGGTCCAAGGCAGAGTGCTCCACCCAGGTTTTCCTGGGGGGGAAGCCCTGTGAACAGGCTGAACGGGCGTACATTTCTCAGGAGATTCAGGCAAAGGAACGAGAATTGGCAGAACTGGAGGCCGATTCCCCGCAGGGGGCCGAGCAGCGAAAAGCCAAACTGCGCCTGCATCTGTGCGTAGCCAGGATGAAACTGGAAAAGATGGATAAGGAAATGGATCTGAGCCAGCAGGAATATATGTCGGACGACGGGGAGCGCTTGGTCTGCGATATGGTGTACCCTGGCACAGTGGTAACCATAGGACACAGCTCTTTGACGATTACAGGGGAGCAGCGCAAGTGCACCGTGAGCCTGGTAGATGGAGAGGTTACCCGATGTTGATGTTAGAACCACAGAGAGGAAGTCGTTGACCGTGAATATAATGGCAAACTGCTCACTACGGCATCTCCTGGACTGCGCCATCCAGGAGGTCAGTTGCCGTTTTGGAGGGTTGGAGCTGTCGCAACAGGAGACGGAGCTCTCTGAGGATGTGTGTACAGTTTCTACGGTGTTCGTGGGAGAACATCCATCTGCGGTGGCGTTGTGTGCAGATCGGGAGGTGTTCGTCCGCCTGGCCCAGAGCATCATGGGGCGTGCCGCAGTCACGCCAAAAGATGTAGAGGATGTGGCCAAGGAATACTTCAATATCATCTGCGGGAAAATCGTGGCGGGCTTGTTTGAGTTGACGAGAACCGCACCTCGTTTTCAGATTCCCCGGTTTACATTTGGGCTGTGCAAGCCACAGATGGATGGGGTGGATCACCAGTGTGTATTGAATTATCAACACGCAGACCACGGAAGTGTTCAGCTCATTTATATGGGGCTCAAACAGAATCCGCGTGATGCGAACCCGATCGGGGCTGAATCAGTAGGCTGCATGGGATGACGTCGAGACGAAGGTTGTCATCATATAACCCAAGGAACACAGCAAACACAAGTAAGGTAGAAAAGGAGAGAAACTTATGGCTAAGAAAGTCATGATTGTGGACGATTCTCGGATTGCGCAGCTGCAGTTGCAGGAGATTTTGTCAGGCACGGAATATGAGGTTGTGGCGTGCTGCCTCAACGGAGAAGAGGCTTTGAATAAGTATGATGAGGTACACCCTGATCTGGTGACCATGGATATTGTTATGCCGGGAATTGATGGATTGGCTACCGCCCGCATGATGATGCAGGCCCATCCAGAGGCCCGTGTGTTGGTGGTCTCTTCTCTGGCGTATGATGACACCATCAACGAGGCCAAGGATATTGGCGCGATGGGGTTTGTGTACAAGCCGTTTGACCATGACCAAATTATGCAGGCTATGGCAGATGCCTTCTCCCACGAGCAGGTGGGAGCTGGGTGTGAGGAAGGGAAACGTTCGCCGGAGGCGTGAGCATCATGGCGGATCATGTCGACCCCAATTTACGATACACAAAGTTTCAAACGTGGATGCGGTCTTGAATGCCTCATCCGCGTTTTTCTTTGCACCCTTCCATGAGACACCCGGGAAGAAGTATAACATGTAAAATTTATACAAAATAAATATTGTAAAAGATCTACATTAGGAAATATTATTAAAATATTTACATTATCTGCCTGTAAATTTGTATTAACGTGTAAAAATATTCTAATCGAATTTTGTGCTATGTGACATATATTTGAAGAAACGGCAATGTACCCTTGAAAAATTTACTAAGCTGTATTATGATTAGGTATAAACAAAATTTGTCGAAAAATGCGATTTATTCTCATTTTGCGGCATGATGCCCCGATGGAGCGAGAATTCCTTGGTTGAAAAGATACGGGAGGTCGAAACAATATGGATTTCTTGTCTAGCAATACATCCCTGATGCTGCAAAAGTCAATGGACTATTTGTGGACAAAGCAAAGCTGCATTTTAGATAATGTGTCCAACGCAGAAACACCAAACTATAAAACCAAATATGCAACCTTTGAGGAATCGCTGCAACAGGCTATCCAATCTGCGTCCAAGCAAGGAACCTCGACCAAAGAGATTCGAAGCGCGATTGAAGACTCTGAGATCAAAGTGGCACAGGCTGAGGAAAGTACGCGGATGGATGACAATGGCGTAAATATCACAGAGCAAATGGTAGAAATGGCGCGAAATGGATACCAGTTGCAGTATGTGATGCAGGCCATAAGCAGCGATTTCTCATTGCTACGCACAGCCATTGGTAAGTAAGGAGGAAGATGTATGGCGTTCTTAAATTCTATGACGGTGGTTGGTTCTGGACTGACAGCACAGCAGTTGCGCCTGGACATCGTCTCAGAAAATATCACCAATCAAAATACGACCCGCACAGAAAACGGGGGGCCCTATCGTAGAAAGACGGTGGTGCTGGAGGCTAAAGCTCCTCAGACCACCTTTGAACAGGCCTTGGCCCGTGCCAGAGGCGAGAGCGTAAGCCAAGGTGGCGTTCAAGTGTCAGGAATTGTGGAGGACACTTCGGACTTCAAGCTGGTGTATGACCCCACGCATCCTGATGCCAATGCGGATGGCTATGTGGAAATGCCCAATGTAGATCTGACACAGGAGATCGCCGACGCTATGGCAGCCTCGCAGGCATACTCTTCCAACGTCACTGCATTTAATGTGCTCAAACAGGTCACCGCCAAGGGCCTGGAGATTGGTCGATAACCAAAGAAATTGTGTGGCCTAAAGGGCCAGTATAAATAAAGGAGAATCGATGTCAGATGTCAAGCTTTCAGTCAATAGCTCCCATTCAGCCGATTACAACCACATGGACTTCTCCTGCGGCTGAATCTACAAAGAATGAAGAATCTGGTGCCTCCATGTTTTCTCAGATTTTCACCTCCCTGATTAACAACGTCAAGGAGACCGATGCTGCGAAAAATGAGGCATATTATGCCCTGGCCACAGGAGAACTGGACAATCCGGCTCAGGCCACAATCGCTGCCACTCAGGCGTCTGTTGCCAGCGAGTTGCTGGTGCAGATGCGAGACCGCACACTGGATGCGTACAGCGAATTGATGCGAATCAGCCTGTAAAGGCTGACCGGCTTGAACCGGGGGAGTGATTATGGGCGATAATGTAAAAAAGTTTGCCGCTGCTGCCAAGCAACGGTGGGGAACCATCTCCCGAAAGGTAAAAATACTTTTGGGAACGGCCGCATTGGCCGTGGTTGTGCTGGTGGCCGTGGTTTTTTTGGTGATGAGCAACCGGCCTTATACCGTTTTGTTCAACGATCTAACCCAGTCGGATCTGTCTGCCATCCTCAGCTATTTGTCCGACAATGGGGTAACAAACTACAAGGTAGAAGGTGACAGCATTTTGGTGCCGAAGGGCCAGGAGGATTCCCTGATGGCTATGGTGCTGGAGGCTGGTTATCCCACCACAGATTACGGATACAGTACCTATCTGGAAAATGTGGGCAGTTTGACCACCGAGTCTGAACGGAATCAGCTGACCCTGTATGGGCTGCAGGATCGTATGGCTGCAGTCATTCGAAATTTTGATGGGGTCAAGGATGCGGCGGTTTTCCTCACCCCTGGAGAGGATCACACCTATGTGCTGGACAGTGGCAATCAGATTGATGCCACTGCTACGGTTACAGTGACCATGGAGGCTGGCAGGAGCTTGGAGGATGGGCAGGTAGAGGCCATCCGCAACCTGGTCAGCCACGGTCTGGCGGGACTGAACGTGGAGAATGTGAGTATCAGCGATACCTACGGAAACACCTATTCTGCTGGCGGTGATTTTACCAATCTGGAGGATGCCTCTGCCCTCAAACTCCAACTGGAGGAGAAGTGGAACAACAACATTCGAACCCAGATCATGCAGGCACTGATCCCGTTGTACGGGGCAGATAATATATCTGTCAGTGTCAATACCGTAGTGGATGTGGATCGCAGTTACTCTGATTCCGTTGACTACTCGCTGGAGGAATGGGCGCAAGGAAAAGATGATGGCATCATCGGCTCCCAGATTTGGGAGGATCATATTGTCCGTGGCACCCAAGAGACAACGGGCGGCGAGGTAGGAACCTCCTCCAATGCAGATTTGGACACCTATGTAGAGAATCAGGCTAATCTGAACGGCAACGAAGAGGAGGTGTCCACGTCCGGACAAAACGATCGTCTGGTGGATACCGATAAGACCCAGGTGGAGCGCATCGCTGGATACCTCAGTGATGTGATGGTCTCCGTGACCATCAACCAGAATGCAGTAGGTGCAGATACCAATATTGACAGCCTTTACAGCCATGTGGCTCGGGCGGCAGGAATTGCTCAGGAAGATCAGCAGAACAAAATTTCTGTGCTCATCGCTCCTTTCTATCAGGAGGAAGACAATGGGCCAGTGACCATCATTCCCGAAGGTGTGCCTGATGTGGTGATCTATTCTGGAATTGGTGTCGGTGTGTTGCTGGTGTTGGCACTTGTAGTGGGGCTGTTGGTCCATCGCCATGCCAAGAAGCGTCGCGAGATGGAGCAGGAGAATGAATCCGCAGCACTGCTGGAGGCTCAGATGGCAGCCACAGCACCCAAGGCGGATATCATGGATATGGACTCGGAAAAGAGTATGGAAATGAGACAGGGTGTGCGTAAGTTTGCCGAGGAGAACCCGGAGATTGCCGCCCAAATGGTGAAAAACTGGCTGAGGGAAGGGGAATGGTCGAAATGAGTGGAAAGGCAGCGTCTCCGAACCAGAGTTCGGCTGCCCAGGCCAAGCCTACCCAGGCCAAGCCTGCACCGGAACAACCGAAAAGAGAGTTGACTCGCCAGCAGAAGGCGGCGGCTGTCATCATTGCTCTGGGCACAGAAAAGGCTTCACAGCTGTACCAGTACATGGACCCGGAGGATGTGGAGCAGCTCACCCTGGAGGTAGCCAAGCTGGGGTATGTGGATGCAGCCACCACCGAAGATGTGCTGAATGAGTACTACCAGATGTGCATGACCAACAAGGCAGTGACCGAGGGTGGCCTGGAGTATGCTCGGGCTGTCTTGGAACGGGCGTTTGGTACACAGACCGCCAACATGCTGTTGGATAAAGTGGCCAAGTCCCTGCGCAATCGGGAGTTTTCTTTCCTCAACAACGCAGAGGAGAAGTCCCTGTACGCCGCCTTGCAGCATGAGAGACCTCAGACCATTGCTTTGGTGCTGTCCTATGTGGACCCGGGTAAGGCGGCAGCGGTCATTGATGAGTTGGACCCAGAGCGCCAGGTGAAAGTGGTGGAGAACATCGCAAACATGGAGAGTGCTTCTCCCACTGCGGTGAAGATCATCGAGGCAGAGATGGAGAAGCGATTCTCCAGCATTGTCACCACCAGCAACGTCAAGGTGGGCGGTGTGGATTATGTGGCCGACGTGATGAACAATCTGGACCGGGCCAGCGAAAAGAGCATCTTCGATCGCCTGTCCAACTACAACGCCGAGTTGGCAGACGAGATCCGCAAGCGTATGTTCGTCTTCGAGGACATTGTTACCATGGACGACCGCTCCGTGCAGCGGTTCATCCGGGATTGCGATCCCAAAGACCTGGTGTTGGCCCTCAAGGGCGCCAACGCAGACGTGGCCAACAAGATCTTCTCCAATGTGTCTGCTCGTATGGCACAGAGCATTCGGGACGATTTGGAGGTCACCGTCAACGTGCGTATTCGCGATGTGGAGGCCGCCCAGCAGCGTATTGTGGGTGTCATCCGTGATCTGGAGGAAAAGAGTGAATTGATTATCCTCAAGGGTGGAAAGGACGATATCATTGCCTAACATCTTTAAACATTTTCTCCGCAGCGCCGTAAATGAATACAAGTTCCCGGACGTGGAGGAACTGGACGTGGGGGAGGATCTGGTGCTGCCAGAATCCGACCACGGAGAGGAAGGGGCGACAGCACCGGAGGCAGACGACGATGGAGCCACAGGTTCTGATCCCGGACAGGGCGCAGCGGCCATGTTCTCCTACGCCCGGGTACAGGCCGAGGAAATTGTGGCTCAGGCCAAGCGGCAGGGCGAGGAACTGCTGGAGGAATACCGCCAGCAGGCGCAACAGCAGGCACAACAGATATTGGAAGATGCCAAGCAGGATGGGTACCGGCAAGGCTATGCGGACGGACTGGTCAAGGCCCAAGCGGAGAGCCGGGCGCAGATGGAGCAGCTGCAGCAGCAGCAGATGGATCAAGTAAAAGCCTATCTCGATCAGGCCACTCAGGCCAAGGATGAGATGCTGGAAAAGGTCCAAGATGAGCTGTGTGACCTGAGCATTGCCGTGGCCTCTAAGGTTATTCACATCAGCCTGAAAAGCAGCCGAGAGGTAATTTTGCGCATGGTGCAAATGGCCACGGAGCGGCTGAAGCGCCGAGAGTGGGTACGCATCTACATTGGAGGGTGTGATTCCCGGGAGTTGGCGCAGATTGCACCGGAACTCACTGCTTCACTGGCCGGCCTGTCTGACCACATCAAACTCATTCCCATGGCGGACGATGAGTCCGGCACCTGCATCATTGAGATGCCGGACCAGATCATTGACGCCAGTGCATCCACGCAGCTGGACAACCTGAAAGGAATTCTTCGAGGCGGATAAGGGGAGACGAAACCTTGTTTGAAGAGATGATTCAACGTGTGCAGGCGGCGCAGACCGTCAGCTACACGGGGAAAATTGAAAACATCGTGGGTATGTCCATTGAGGCCTCAGGAGGACGTGCGGCAGTGGGTGACATTTGCCGTATCTACAATGGAGACTCCGGCGGTCAGGTGATGGCCGAAGTGGTGGGCTTCAAAAATGACCGCATGCTGCTCATGCCTTATTCGGATATGAGCGGTATCTCGGCAGGCAACTTTGTGCGCAACACCGGGCGTCGTTTGACCTTATCCATGGGGCCATTTCTCAAAGGGCGGGTCATCAATGCTCTGGGACAGCCCATCGATGGGAAGGGGGCGTTTCCCCCTGGAACCCCCTTCTGTGTGGATGGAAGTACCTACATCAATCCCATGGCCCGTCCTCCCATCCGTGATCGACTGGAGTTTGGCGTCAAAGCTATTGACGGTATGCTGACGGTGGGCAAGGGCCAGAGAATTGGTATTTTCGCCGGTTCCGGTGTAGGTAAGAGTACCTTGATGGGTATGATTGCCAAGTATGTAAAGGCGGATATCAATGTGATTGCCTTGGTGGGTGAGCGTGGTCGTGAGGTTCTGGAGTTTATGGAAAAGGATCTGGGGCCGGAGGGCATGAGTCGTTCGGTTCTGGTGGTGGCCACCTCCGACCAGCCAGCTATGTTGCGCAAACGCTGCCCGTCGGTGGCAACCGGTGTGGCGGAATACTTCCGTGATCAGGGATATGATGTGTTGCTGATGATGGATTCCCTCACTCGTTTTGCCATGGCACAGCGAGAAATTGGTCTGGCTGTGGGGGAGCCCCCTGTGGCTAGAGGTTATACCCCTTCCATTTACTCGGAGCTCCCCAAACTTTTGGAGCGAAGCGGAAACTTCCAGCGCGGCTCCATCACCGGAGTATACACAGTGCTGGTGGAAGGCGACGATACCAACGAGCCCATCGCGGATACGGTGCGTGGTATTTTGGATGGACATATTGTGCTTTCCCGCCGTCTGGCCAACAGCAACCATTTTCCCGCCATTGATGTGGGAGCAAGCATCTCCCGTCTGATGACAGATATAGTCTCTCCAGAGCATCGGAAGTTGGCCGCAGGTATTCGGGACACCATGGGTGTGTACGAGAAAAATATTGATCTGGTTTCCATCGGCGCCTATAAGGCGGGCACCAATCCCAAGCTGGACTATGCGCTGGGGAAGATTGATGGGATTCAACAATTCCTTCAACAGGGTATTGACGAAGGATTCTCCTATGAGGAGGATCTGGAAATGATGCGGAAACTGCTGTAAGGGGATGAATCACAGTGAAAAAGTTTCAGTTCGGGTTGGATAGCGTGCTCAGCTACCGGCAGCAGGTTCTAGACAGCCGGCAAAACGAATATGCCATAGCACTCAAACGGATGCACGAGCAACAGGCTCGACTGGAAGATGCTCAGGCCCGTTATCAGCAGATGAACGCCTTGTTTCGCCAGCAGGCGGCAGAGGGAATGACAGCTGCGGATGCTATGGGTTTTGAAAATGGCCTTCGGATGCTGGAGGGGGAGATTGCTCGGGAGAGCAAACTTCTCCAGGATCGACAGCGGGAAGTAGAGCAAAAACGGGGCCAGGTGGTGCAAGCCCACATGGACGCCACTGTGCTGGAACGTCTCAAGGAAAAGAAGAAAGACGACTACCAGAAGGCAGGCCAAAAGCAAGAAGAGCAGTTCATTGATGAATTGGTCTCCGCGGCCCGGATCAGCGGAGGCTATTGACGGGGTTCAGTATGCTTTGAAAGGAGGTGAGAGACATGTACATGACAGATACGGTGCTCCAAATGGCCATTCAGAACATTTGTCAGGCCAGAGATGTCGTCCAGGGAACAGGAGAAGTTGAACAGACCAATGGAGAGTCTGCAACCAGTTTCCAGGACTTGCTGGAGCAGCAGCGACAGGAATTGACCCAGACACAGGGGGGAAAGTCCGAAC
>CALXDO010000131.1 GCA_944387075.1 uncultured Oscillospiraceae bacterium
CCGCGCCGGCGGGGGGCCGCCGCTGACTACCCCCAGCACCCGCGCCTCCCCCCCCAGATCGTGAGGCAGCCGTCCCGGGCCAGCGTGAAGATCCCCAACACCGCCCGCTCCATGCTGGGCAACCTGGCGGGCTTCGATCCCAATTCTCCCGTGGCTGTTGCTGACATGATGGAGCTGGACCGCTGGGCCGTGCACCAGTTCAACAACCTGGTGGCCACCTGCCGCGCCGCCTATGACCGGTATGAGTTCCACGCCGCCTACCGGGCCATCTACAACTTCTGCGTGGTGGAGATGTCCAACTTCTACCTGGACATCATCAAGGATCGCCTGTACTGCGGGGACGAGGCGGGCCGCCGCTCCGCTCAGACCGCCCTCTACATCATCGTGGACGGTATGACCCGGCTGCTGGCCCCCATCCTGGCCTTCACCAGCCAGGAGATTTGGGCCGCTATGCCCCACGCCGACAGCGATGACACCGAGTGCGTGCTGTTCAACGACATTCCCGCTGTCAACCCTGCCTACGCCATGAGCGAGGCCGAGGACCAGAAGTGGGAGCGCATCATCGCCCTGCGGGACGACGTGAACAAGGCTCTGGAGATTGCCCGTACTGAGCAGGGCATCAAGAAGAGCACCGACGCCGCCCTGTCCCTCACCTTCACCGCCCCCGCTTGGGAACAGTTCCAGGCCATGGGCCTGTCTGAGTCCGACTTGGCCACCCTGTGCATCGTCTCTCAGGTCACCGTGGCCCAGGGCGAAGGTACTGGCTACCAGGGCGAGGAGTTCGAGGGCCTCACCGTGGCCGTCTCCCTGGCCGCCGGTGAGAAGTGCCCCCGCTGCTGGAACCACGACACCAGCATCGGCACCGATCACGGCCACGCTGAGCTGTGCGCCCGCTGCGCCGCTGTGCTGGGCGAATAATACATCGCAATACCAAAACACCCGGGAAATTGTACAATTTCCCGGGTGTTTTTTCTCTCTTGGCCCCTCTTGGACACGGGGGAGCGTTATGGTATGCTGGGGGTGAAAGCTAGAGAAGGGCGTGATAAAGCAGGCGCAACCGGTCTAAGGAGGGGGATGACATGAAAAACAGGGCAAACACATGGAAAAAGGTATTGGGAATTGTGGTGGTTGTGGTTCTTGTGGCTGTGGCGGCTGCCGTGTTTTTCCGGGCCAAACCCATGCTGGACCCCGCCGAAACGCCCCAGGTACTCTCCATCTTCGCCGACTACGAGGACGGCGGGGAGGCCTACTCCTGTACCATCGACCAGGAGGACATTCCCCAGGAGTTGAACGACGAACTGGTGGCTCTCTTTCAGGGGGCGGAGATGAGAAATATCCGCTTCCTGCGCCCGCACTCCTTCCACGTGGACCAGGGCTCGGTGTATTTCAATATCTGGGTGGGGCTGGACCGTGGGTCCATGCTGGTGAATCTCTCCACCAATTCCGACTACATCTCCGCACAGTTTGGCGACACCCATTATGCCATTGTGGACGGCCAGGACTTGTACCAGAAGGTGTGCGACCTGGTCTCCCCCCTGCTGGCGGAGTATGCCGTCAAGAGATAGAAGGTAATTCATACGAAAAGGCGGAAGCAGATGCTTCCGCCTTTGATCGTTCTGGCCCCGTGACATGGCCCCCAGATTGTGGTATGCTCATTGGAAAAGAGAACGTCAAAGAGAGAGGCTGGTGATGGAGACGTGGAACGAGAGTCGCACTTTGAGGCGCTCTATTTGGAGCTGTATCACAAGCTGTTGGGTTACGCCGCACGAGGCCTAGAGGGGAACCTGGATCTGGCGGAGGAGGCGGTGCAGGACACCTTCCGCATTTTTTGGGTAAAGTATGACCAGGCAGCTGCCTCACCCAACGTGCGGGGATGGATCATGCAGACCCTCAAGGGGGAAATCCTTAACATTCGGAGAACCCGAGCTCGGACGGCTAACCTGGTGGCCCAGCTCTCCGCCGCCCCACAGGTGGAGGGAGTGGTTCGGGATGAGCACGAGTTGGATGTGGAATACGGCGACCTGCGGGAAGACCCGGACTATCAGCTGCTTCGTGAATTCGCCCTGGAACAACGGACGGTGAAAGAGCTGGCCCAGAGACGAGGCATCACCATCCCCGCCTGTAAAAAGCGGCTGGAGCGGGCCAGGAGGCGGTTAAAAAAATATTTTGAAAACATGAACGATAGCGGTCACCTTTTGACCGTATCTGGACGTACAGAGAGAAAGGGGGGTGATGACCATGGGCCATTCTAAGGAAATGGGGAATCCGGCGAACCATTGCTTTGACACCATGACCACAGCGCAGCTGGAGGAGCTGCTCCGGGCGGACCTGGACTGTCCTGAGGAGGACGCC
This sequence comes from uncultured Oscillospiraceae bacterium, assembly GCA_944387075.1. GTDB lineage: Bacteria > Bacillota > Clostridia > Oscillospirales > Oscillospiraceae > Enterenecus. The sequence goes on from CALXDO010000131.1 coordinate 2,353, forward strand.
CTAGCCCCCGAGACGATCCTGTATATTCTGGACGTACTGGAGCGCAGAAAGGGGGACGACCCTCAGAGAGAGGAGACAGCTCGGGAGAAACTGGAACAGTGTCGGGTGCTCTATCTGCCTCATGAGGACCCCACTTCCCTCTATGATTGGGAGGAGAACGAGGCTTCGCCGCCCACTGAGGCCCCCCGCGGCAAACCCAAGCTCCGGGTCATTCGCCGGTTGGGACTGGTCGCCGCTGTCATCTCCATCCTGTTTGCCACTCTGCTGGCAGCTCAGGCTGCTGGCTTGGACCTGTGGGGCGTGATTGTCCGGTGGTCGGATGAAACCTTCCACTTTACTTACCAGGGGGACGGTCCCTCCTCCAGTTGGATGGATGGGCAAGAGGAGTTGGAGGGATCGGAGTTAGAAGTCTATTTACCCAGCTGGATTCCTGAGGGGTATACTGTGGGGGAGATAACATCCTATGACTTCCAAGATTGGTCCACGGTTGCAATCTTGTTTCGCGGGGATGACTTGCCCACATTCCATTTAAGTGCGTACATCTATGATGATCTGGAGCAGATGCAACATTTAACATTTGAGAAGGACGATACCCCTGTCCAGGAACGGAAACTGTCCAATGGTAACACAGTCTACTTTTATGAAAATTGTGGATACAAAAAATCGGTATGTCAGAACAAAAATATTATTTATTCTATTTCGGGGGATTTAACCAAAGAATCTGTGATAAAGATACTGAACTCTGTTTGATGGAGGTTGTCATATGAAGCAGCGGAAGCTATGGCTGGTGTTATTCGTGTCCGTTTTCCTGGTATGTGTCATAGGTACGCAAGCCTACGCTCAAACTCGTGCAAGTAGTTATGTAGAAGCTTATTCTGTTTCAGCTCAACGAGGTACTCATCGGGGAGAAGTGGATATTGTGGCCATGATAACATCTAATTGCGCAGTACCCAAAATTGGTGTGTTAAAAATTGAGATTTATCAATCCAATGGGAAACTTGTGACCACCATACAGGGAACTACAACCAACGGCTTACTCTCTCCCAAAAGCAGCTTTACTCACGGATACACGTATACATACCAGGGCGTTTCCGGCACGTCCTACTACGCGAAGGTCACGCTGTGTGCAGGAACTACCAGCGATTATGACACCAGGTTTGTAAGGACCCAGACTGTACAAGCCCCCAATTAACATTTATTCTTCCCAGAAACTGGGGCAGAAATTTTTCTGCCCCAGTTTCTATTTTTGGTGTCACCTTTTGGAGCTATGTGGACGTACATATGGCAAAAGGGCAAAATGCTGTCATGAGGGAGGGGAATCCTATGGGTCGTGTGCTGTGCAGTCTAGGGTACTATATGACTAGCTTTCAGAAAGGGCGGGAGAAAATAATGAGTCGTAAACTAAAAAAATATATGTGTATATTTGCTTCCCTATTCTGTGCGTGTTCATTCATGCTTAGCCTGGCATCTACCACGTACGCCACCAATACCCCTCAAGGTGCAGATGAAGTTATGTTGGATGATTCCTCCCAGATGTGCTACTATCCTTTTGTGTATTCGGAAGACGAGGACTTTGCGTGGGCCAGAGAACTGATTGGCGATTGTAGCGCATGTGTTCCAGGCTATCTGTATGTTCAGGATCTTACAACAATGGAGCTCTGGAAGGTCTTGGATTTCCCGGTGGATTACTTTAGATCGTCTGGAGATATACTGTTTTGTGTTGTTGATGGTGGAACCATCATCCAGACCAACTACTGGGGGACAGTGCAAACTACCTTGTATCATGCTGGGGGAGATATTGCTAACATGGAGTATGACAATGGTACATTGTTATTCTCTGTAGATGATCGTGTAATTCGACTTAACCTGAAAGATAATAGCACCGAGCAGATTGCAGTTTGTGAAAATATTACATTCCTATTTCCTCTAACTGACACCAGTTTTGTGTGGGCAAACGCTGAAGAAGAAACCTATCGCCACACCGTAGACGTTGGCAATGAGGCAGTAGACCTTCCAAAGCTATTTGCTGAGGAAGTAGCGATTGAACCACCGATAAGTATGCAAGTTCCCCTAGCTGCGGCATCTGGACCAGTCTCGTTTCCCTTGCCCGAGTACGCCCCTGGTACATACTTTACAAATGACCGGAAGAAGTGTGAATCGCATGAGGATTGCATTCCCACTAGGGCCTGCAACTGCAAAAATTACAGAGCTTCTATTCAGTGCGTTGGATTTGCCAAATATGCTTTTGACAGATATTCTAATCTGTATCCCGCCTCTGGCTCATGGTATTCGGACGCTAATGCACATTCCAATGCAACAACGAGGTCGTTTAATTCTGATGCGGATGTCAAGCGTGTATTCACAGAATTGGGATATGGGGCATACATGTGGGTTTCAAAAAGGACTGATCGTGTAAGTGGACCTGTTCATGCGTTTGTGACCGCAGGAAGTACGAGTTCGACTGTAACAATCTATGAAGGAAATGCAGACGGACAGTGCAAGGTGGAGCTGAACACATACACATTTGCACAGTTCCGGGCAATCTATGACTATGTGTCTAAAAGTGTCGCCCACAAATTTACAGGTACTGCGCAGAAATATTCTGCTTCTTACCACAAAGTGCCTTGTAGCTACGGCGGGTGTTCTGGATATATTTTACAGCCACACTACGCACAAACACCTGGACCGAATGTCCGATGCCTGGGATGCGGATATGTGGGTAATATCCGCGGAGGTATGATGTCCGTGGGTGGCAGCAACTACCAATAAAATAAAGATTTTGGCCCTAGGGTATGGATGATATGATTCGTTGGACATACATACGGTAAAGGGAAATCATTTGAAAAGTAAGGTGAGTAGCATGAAAAACAAGAATCAACTTGTGGGCCCTCTGCTCGCCCTTTTCCTGGTATCTCTGGCGGCCTGTCATGGCCCGGGAGCGGAGCGGCCCAGTGCCACCCCTACTCCCAGGGAAACCCAGCAGCCCCACACCCTGCTCTGGGAGGTGCCACAGCGGGAGACTCTGTCCTATGAGGAGTATTTTGCCCAGGAGCGGGCGTATGAATTTTCCCAGCACCTAGATTCCGCATGGTTTTATGAGCAATACGACCTAAAGTACGAGAACGGTTCTTTGTACCTGGTGGATGACAAGGAAAACGGAGATGTGCTGTGGAAGATCTGCGACATGGAAAATCTGGACGTGAAGGCCGTGGACTATGAGTGGATTTATGGCATTGTGGACGGGGAAAAACTCATCCGCATGGACTATTGGGGGGAAAACCAGGAGACCCTCTTTGAGGACGAGAGCGGGCTCATTTCCACCCTGAATCGTCATATTCCCGACGACCCCATGGCTGTGGCATATACCATCCGCTATGATGGAACGGAAGAGCTGGCCTGCGTCCAAAATCCCATTCCGCTGGCCGACAGCGCGGTGATGTACTTCTGGGCCGGAGCGGAGGACGGGGACGGGGCGGCGCTGTACCGCCTGTATGTACCCGACGGACATACCGATGTGATGTACCAGTATACCCAGAAGGAGCTGGAGCAGTATCGCTTCCCCGACTGCCCGGAGCTGGAGGGCACCGGCCCCTACTATCGCATTTCTGCGCCCGAGGAGGTATCCAACATGGAAGTGCGCTGGTCTGTGGGCAACCCGGAATTTTTCCAGCGGTTTGAGGCGGAGGTAAAAAGAGACTATGAGCAGCTCACCGATACGGAATTGATTGGCCAGAAAGCCCTGGAGTATCACCTGTCCAACCAATTCATCTGCACCAAAAATGCCTACACCGGAGCCTTCCAACGGGTGGAAGCGGAAATGTAACAGATTTAATATGGAATACTACAGGCCCCTGTGGCGTTTTGGGGTGTCAGCTTTTGAGGCTGTGCGGACGTACATATGACAAAGGGAGAAATGATTGGGAAAAGGAGGAGAGTCCCGTGTACTTTGGAACATCTAAATTTACAAATATTGTAAGAGGCTGAGTAAGTAAACAATCTAACGTGTCTACCTGAGAAGGTATTCAATGCGCTATGATCAGCCGTAGTTCTAAAATGTGTGTATCCAATATCAAAGGTTGGCTTTATGAGGAGGGAAAAATATATGAAGAAGCTGACAGCTATGTTAAGCGTGGTACTTGTGATTGCACTCATGGGTGTACAAGGTTTAGCAGCATCAGTGAGTGAAATTTCTCTGTGTCAAACAGAAGAGGGAACGACACTTTCGGATTCTCAACTTCAAAGTGCCATTGTACAGTACTTCGATGTACGAAGTCAAACAGTATCTCCAGTTCAGGCACAACGTTTAAGCAATGCCGTTGGATTAATGGAGCAAATTACTTCCAATCAGAGCATCATCAACCGAGAAATGGACAGAGGACAGGCTATAGAAGAGCTCCGGAATACAAACAGAATCAATGTGCTCAGAGGTAATAGCTTGGCACATATCAAGACGGTTGAGAAAGTCAGCACATCGACGCTTGAAGTCGGCGTATATGAATGGATATGGTTGGAATATAACGATGGCAATAATGGTCCTACCGATAAAATGGGATATGGAATAAATCACACGATGACCTGGGAGAAAAGGCAGAATGGAACGTATACATTGGTGGATGATGTTCTACAAGAACAAGATCTATTAAGTTGTAAAGTTACAAATCCTCAAGAAGATGTAAAATTAGCTCATGAACAATCGCTCAGTGCAGCAAATGGTGGAAATGTAAATTCTCGCTCCAAAGCAGTTTTAGATTTAAACTCTCTCGTTGCTTATGCCAACAAATGGGTAATCAAAGGATCGACGAGCCAGATGCAGAACCCTACATATTACAACAAGACGCAATATGGCTGGTATTCACAGGATTGTGCCAATTTTGTATCGCAGTGTCTTCATGCTGCAAAAATGGTCAATAATTATGGAAGTGGAAAGAGTAATACCAACTGGGACGGAACACAATGGTGGTTTGATTTGAATCCAAATCCTCAATATGAGAACTACAATGTATCTCCACCTTCTTGGCGTGCGGTATCAAAGTTTATTTCGTACTGGACCAAACAGGGGTACAGCAGAGTAAATGGAACTTCGTCTTCCATCTATCCAGGCAATCCGGTGATATTGGGGGATTATCACGTGGGGATCTGTGTTGGAACTAATTCCAGCGGGGTACCTATAGTCAATGCCCATAATCAGGATGTGTATCAAGTGCCTTGGAACGTGTTCAGCTCGGGTGCTACTGTGACCACAATCCAGATTTTCTCGGGGCGCTGTACAGGGAACCATGTAGCAGGTAGTTATAAATATAACGATCGCTTGCATTGGAAGGGATGTAGAAACTGCTCTGCCCTTGCTTCGACTCAGAGTGCACACACATTTCGATTCTATAATACATACTATAAGTGCACCACTTGCGGATTTACCACCACCCACGCAGGTGGGGTGTCCTCCATACCAGGGGCAGTGATGTGTGCCCAGTAGTCTGGACTGGTTGGGCTTGGCGAAGAGAACCAACGGCTTGACGAGAAAGAAAGCAGATCGTAGTGAAAGAGGTGAAATATCTATGAAGCGAATCGTTTGCGCACTGGGACTGGCTGTGGGCTTGCTGATGTTATGTGCCTGTCAGGCCTCGGTCCAGCCCTCCCCGTCCCCCTCAGCGTCACCCGACCCGGAGGTGTCCCAGCCGTCTCAAGACCAATACAGTACCTTCATGCAAAATACACAGGTCTATACCGTGGAGGATACCAGCCTAACGCCGGAAGAGGCGGCCCAGCAGCTTATGACGCAGTTTATGGATGATTTGTGCCAGCCGTCGCAGGAGCGGACCTTCCAGATCACCCAATATAAAAACCTGCGGGTGGAGGTGCTGCCCACCATGGAGCTGAAAGCCGACGCTGTGCTGGGGTATGGCCTGACTGCAGATGAAGTGGGCGAGATGTCCTGGATCGTCCAGCCGGTGGAATATCAGTTCCAATATTCTGGGACCCTAAGTCCCATTGGAGAATGCCCAGAGGGCGAGTGGATGACGGAGGAGGACCAGGGAACTGTCCGCGGCTTTTTCATGGAGAAAACAGAGCAGGGATATACACTACAATCCCGGTACCGCTAAAACCTCACAGGCGCCCGCCGTATGGCGGGCGCCTGTGAGGTTTTAGCGATGTGTCACCCCGGCGATGAGGGCCGCGGTGCGCCCGGCCATGTTCTGGGGAGACTCGGGGCAGCCCCGGGACAGCCAGTCTTTAATGAGGCCCATCCCCCCCGCCACACAGAAGGTGTAGCGGTAGGCCACATCCGGCTGGGTGCGCTGCAAGGGGGTGAGGATGTACTGGGAGAGCATTTCCTCAATGCGGTGTAGAAACCCAATGTCAC
>CALXDO010000132.1 GCA_944387075.1 uncultured Oscillospiraceae bacterium
TGGACAATGTCAAGGACGGCGACCTCTACGCCCGCGTAGAGAAGGCTCTGAGCGGCGTGGTCTCTGACATGAGCCATGCGTATGTCATGGAAATTACCGCCATGCGCGATGGAAAGCAGGTACAGCCCAATGGGGCCGTGCAAGTGACCTTCGCCATTCCCGACGGTCTCTCTGCCGACCACCTGAAGCTGTTCTATGTGGCTGAAAACGGCGTAAAGGAAGAGGTTTCCATCACAGTAAACAAGGACGCCAACACTGTGACCGCCAACCTCACCCACTTCAGCACCTATGTGCTGGCCAACGTGATTGTGGATGAGGGCACCGGAACCGTTCCTCCCACGGGCGATGCCAGCCAGCTGGTCCTGTTCGCCGGCGTGATGCTGCTCAGTGCCGCAGGCATCGGCCTGGTGGTAGAGAGCCGCAAGCACAGAAGCTAAGTAACAGTGCCATGTCTTTGGCATAAGAAGTAAACTAAGGCCCCTGAGGCCGTACTGACGTGCTCCCTCTATGAGAGACAGTGAATCATGCACTGTCATCATAGGGGGAGCATTGTTATGCCTGAGAATAGAGCAGATCAGAGAGTACTGGGCCAAAGATATTGTTCTACCGAAAAGGACAAGAACCACGGCTGTACCCAGATGGGCTAAAAATCCCCCATATCTTCTGAGAACCTGCTGGATTGCCAATTCTACACAAAAATACACAATGGGAAATGGCTGATCCAGATTGCTAAGTTCAAAAAGCGTGAGGGCAATGAAGGACACAAAATTGATCTGAGTGCCATGTTAGATCTTCATGAGCGGCGCATTGTGTCCGATAGAGTGGGTGAGCGCAGCTTGGGGGGTAGGACACCCTTGGAAGAGCACCAGTCATATCTGTCGTATCTTGGCTGCATAAAAAGCGGCCAGCAGCCTTTGGCTGCTGGCCTGGAAAACCCTGCCCCAGGGCTTTGATACAGACAGGGCAGGCAACATCCCTTACATGTATATAAGATAGACTGTGGGGCACGCGAAAGCCCCCGAGGCCGGTATTACCGGCCTCGGGGGCTTTGATTATGTCTTGTGCCAAATATGGCACAGTTGCTTAGCTTCTGCGCTTGCGGCTCTCTACCACCAGGCCGATGCCTGCGGCGCTGAGCAGCATCACGCCGGCGAACAGAGCCAGCTGGCTGGCGTCGCCCGTGGGAGGAACAGTTCCGTTGTTCTCATCCACAATCACATTGGCCAGCACATAGGTGCTGAAGTGAGTGAGGTTGGCGGTCACAGTGTTGGCGTCCTTGTTTACCGTAATGGAAACCTCTTCCTTCTCACCGTTTTCAGCCACATAGAACAGCTTCAGGTGGTCGGCAGAGAGACCGTCGGGAATGGCGAAGGTCACCTGCACGGTTCCGTTGGGCTGTACCTGCTTGCCGTCCAGCATAGCGGTGATCTCCAGGATGTACGCATGGCTCATATCAGAGACCACACCGTCCAGAGCCTTCTCCACACGGGTGTAGATGTCGCCGTCCTTGACATTGTCCACCGTAATCACGGTGTTGCCGGCAAACATCTGGTCAGCGTTACTCATGGTGATCTGGGTGCTGGTGTTGTTGTCCAGAATCACCTTTCCATCGGGCTCCACAGGAGTGGAGGGCTCGGGGCTGGGCTCCACAGGAGTGGAGGGCTCAGGGCTGGGCTCCACGGGGGTGGAGGGCTCGGGACTGGGCTCCACGGGAGTGGAGGGCTCGGGGCTGGGCTCCACGGCCTCGTCCTTCTCAAAGACTGCTGTGACGGTGACGGCCTTTTCGGGCATGGTGAAGGTGTTGTCGGTCACAGTGACATCTTCACTCGTCCACTTCACGAAGTGCCAGCCATCCGCAGCCTCCTGGGTCAGGGTGACCTTGGTGCCGGCAGTGGCGGTGGTGGGATTGGCGGAAGCAGTGCCCTGGCCCTGGGTGTTGACGGTGACGGTGTACGCCTCAGGCTCCTTCACGGCAGTACCAAACAGCTGCATCTCTGCAATTCGTGCGTACATATTGTCTTCCGCGGGGAGACGACCCACAGCACCCAACACAGTCAGCTTGATGGCACTTGTCTCGATGGGCAGGAAGCGGGCGTTAACAGTCACGTTGGTGCCCTGCTTATACTCGCTGGCATCCACACTGCCAGCAGCCACCTTGACCCACTGGTCACCGGAGAGCACATAGACCTCATACTTGGTGACGCCACCGTTCTGCAGGGTGTGAGAGGTGAAGCTCACCTGCTCCATAGTATAAACATCGTTCAGAGTTACAACAACATCCTGGGGCAGCTTTGCATTTTCACCGCTGTAGGGGGACTCCCAGTAGGTTTCCAGGCTGCCATCAAACATATTGTCGGCCACATTGCTTTCACTGTACAGAGCTTCAGCGGAGGCGACAACGGTGGACACATCCAGTTTCAGATCTTCGGATACAGGCACAACCTCCAAAGCGGCATAGGCCTGCTCCAGCAGAAGGGTTGCCTCGTCCACCTCAGCACGGGTGGCGTCCTCTTTTGCCAGAACCTCCTCAGCATGCTTCAGCTGAGCCTGGAAGGCGGCGTAGGAGTCTTCGGTGTAGAGGTCGCTGACCACGTCCTTGTAGGCGTCATAGGCGGCCTGGAGTTCAGACTTATCCGCACCGGCCTTAACCGTAATCTCATAAGAAGCCGTGATGCTCTTGTCAGCAGCGGAGGTCAAGGTGATGGTAGCAGTGCCCTCAGACACACCGCGCACCTTGTAGACGGGATAGCCATTTTCATCAGCCAGAGTGATGATGCTGGCGACCTCAGGCTTGCTGCTGGTTGCGGTGAAGAACTTGTTGGGGGCGTTCTCAGGCATAACCACAGCGTTCACATCGGACAGGTAGCCTACATACAGCTCGGTGGCGTTGTCCTCAGCGGGAGCAATGGACTCCACGGGCACGCTCTCGGTGTACAGGAAGTTGATTTCGCCCAGAGACAGCATCCGGTTGGTCTGGGGATCATCATAGGTTGCAGTGCCGGTGGAGGACAGGAAGGTGATGTCCACGTTGGTGACCTTCAGGTCGGACTCCACAGCAAAGTCATAGACCTCAAGCTTCTCATGCTTTTCGATGGTCTTGGTGCTGCCATCCTCGAAGGTGACAACCGCCTCGACACTGGTAGCAGCACCGTTGCTGCTCAGTGCACCATTGTAAACCACGAAGTTGGTGAGAGGCTTGGCCTCAGTGAGGGCAAAGTGCATGGTGGTGGGAAGCTTGACATAGTCAGGCAGCAAGTTGGCAGTATCATCTTCGCTGCCGGCCAGTGCCCACTTGAACTCGAAGGTACGGTCATTATTCTCCCCGTTGAAGAGGGGATCATAACTGCCGTTCTGGGTGATCTTCTCCACGTTGGTGCCGTCATCCTCGGTCAGCACGTCGTTGGTCATGGTGATGACAAAGTCATTGATACCATACTCGGTGGTGGTTTCGGTGGGGATGTCGGGAATCACGGGGATGGAGGAAGCATCGGAGACCACAGTGCTGTAGTTGGAGCCGATCAGGGTGAGCTGAGACAGGTCAATAGCATCGGCCACGTTGGCGACGTCAGTCTTGGCCTTCATGGTAATGGTGGCCAGGATGCCGCTGCCGCTGTACAGCTCCTTGTCCCCGCGGTTGGCAAACGCCAGGTTCACATAGGCCTCAGTGTCGTAGGTCTTGTTGATGGACAGGTTCTCCATGCTGTACACTCCGACACCCTGCTCCACGCCCACAAACTCCAGCTGAGAGGCGTCGTACTTCAGGACCTCGCCGAAGGCGTTCAGGTTCTTCACGTTGTCAGCATAGACATCCACTGTGAATGTGTCGCCGGCAGACAGCGCAGCAGTGCCGGTGAGGAGCAGGGCATTGCCAGAGACATTGCCGGTCTTAGTGGTGCCGCCGTCCAGCTTGAACATGGTGTAGGCATAGTCGTAGACATCATAGTAGCCATTGCCGTTGATGTCCATGCCGTATGCTTTCACCTGGGTGGTGTAGGCAGGCTCCGAAGCACTGATGCCCAGGTAGTTCTTCATGTTGCTGTAGTCGGTGTCGTTCACTTCCAGACGTCCGTCGTTGGCCTTACTACCCACAGCAAAGGCCTTGGTTCCGTCTACCTTGTACACGGCCAACTCATTGGCGGAGAAGAAGTTGCCCGCAGACTGTCTCACAACCAGCTTGACGTAACGGGCCATTTCGCCGCTGAGGTTCACGGTCTTGGCATCATCTTCCACGCTGACGGTGCTATCGCCATAGGTCCAGGTGTCCTTGGTTCCATCGTGCACCAGAGTCCAGTTCTTACCGTCCAGAGAGGTGTACACATCCATCTGGGACACGGTGCCGTTGCCCTTGTTGTCACGGGGGTAGTACACAAACTTATCCAGCTGATACCCGTTGCCGTAGTCCAGAATGAAGGGAACCGCATTGGTCACAACATCGCCGGTGGAGTGGAACATGGTGGTAGTGTTATGATCCGTGGCGTTGGCCAGAGCGCCCCATTGGTCGCCGCCGGTCCAGGTCACAGTAGCATTGGGAACGTTTCTCCAAGGATCCTGGAGAGAGCTGGTGGTCAGCACTTCGCTCCACTCGGAGTAACCCTCGGCATTTCTTGCACGTACCTGATAGGTGTGCTCGCTGTTATAGGCCAGATCCACATGGTTGAAGGAGGTGGCATTGCCCACCGTGTTGATGATGCCGTCCACCTTGATCTCATAACTGGTGGCACCCTCCACGGCGTCCCAGGTCACCTGGATGCTGGTGGGAGTCTTGTTCTCGTCTGCAGCGGTCACGTTGGCGGGAACAGTCAGGTCCTTGTTCAGCTGGTCCTTATCAAAGGTACCCTCGTTGACAAAGCCGTTGATCACCAGGGTCTGAGCGTTGGCAGTGGCGTCAGTCTCAGCGAACTTGACGTGGAGCTTGGGAGCAACCGCAACGTCCTTCACCATATCCAGCAGCTCAGTCTCCTCCGCAGAGGCATAGGTCTCAATGGAGGGAGTGGCGTCGTAGAAGTACACAGCAGTGCCAGCCTCGGGAGTAGCCTTGTCAAAAGCATCCAGGCTGTCCACCTTCACGATCTTCAGTTCCTGATCGCCGTTCTTGGCAACTACGCTCTCAGGCTCCTTGGACACGTTGACCACGAACTCGGTGTTCTTGTTGGCATCGTAGCCTGTGTAAGTGCCCTCAGACTTCTCAGCGGTCAGAGTGGCAACAGTGCCATCGACCACGGAGGTCAGCTTGGTGGACACGTGGGGGCCATAGGAGATGTTGTCAATGGTGCCATACTCCTTGTCCTCGGTGGTTTTGTTGGTCATGGTGCTGCCGTCGTCCTCGATGACGGTGTACTCGGTGGAGCCAGCGGGCCAGAACTCAACGATACGCACGGATTTGTCCACCAGCATGGGAGAGTTGTTCTCTTCGTACATGGGGATGATGGCGCCGTTCTTCACAAACAGGGGCAGCTTCCACAGGGGAGCGTCAAAGTTGTTGAGAGCCTGACCGCCCTTGTACTGCTCGCCGGTGAAGTAGTCGATCCAGACCACATCTTCGCCGGGCAGATAGATGTTGTTGCGGATGTCGTTGCCATTCTCATCGGCATTGGTATCCTGATACACCGGGGCAGCCAGCAGGCTAGAGCCGTACATATACTGGTACTGCATGGCCTCGGTAGCAGCATAGGCGTCCTCGGGGAACTCCAGGAACATGGCACGGACCATGGGCAGGCCGGTGTCGTTGTTGCCGGTGTCGAGGTTGGCAGCTGCGTAGGCGTTGGTGTAAGCATAGGGCATCATCTGTGCCTTCAACTTCAGATACATACGGGAAATACCGGTGTAGGGATCACCGTGGGTGTAGGGGGCCTTCACATAGGTGCCCCAGCCGTCCATGTCCAGCATCAGGGGGGTCATGGACTTCCACTGGTAATCACGGGCAGAGATGATGGGGGCACCGCCGAAGATACCGTCCATGTCGCTGCCGATGTTGGGGTTACCGGCCAGGGACTGACCAATGTAGGTGGGGATGTGGAAGCGGATGTACTCCCAGTTGCCGCCGGTCTGGTCACCGGTCCACACAGCGTTGTAACGCTGAGAGCCGGACCAACCATCCAGCGAGACGATGTTGGGACGCATGCCCACGCTGGTGGTCACGATGTCATAGGCTGTCTTCACGCCGTCCAACTGCATGGAATAGCCTGGACCGACCCAGGCAACGTCAGTCTTCAGGGTGGTGATTCCGCCCACACTAACTTCGTTGGCAAAGTCACGCAGGAGGTGCCAGTAAGTGTTGGGGTTGGAGTCGGGAACCAGATAGCTCTGGGTCCACAAACCGGTGGCAACGCCCTTGCCGTTGGCATACTCAGTAAACTTAGCCAGGTTCTGCACGTTGGCAGCAACTGCATCCAGTCGTTCCTGGGAGCTGGTGCCGTCTGCATTCACGCCGCCGGTCACATAGTAACCGTTCTGGCCGTAGCCGCCGCCGTAACCGTCGTTGGGGAGGAAGTAGCCCAGAGGCATATCATACTTCAGATAGTTGTCCAGCACGCCCCGTGCGGAGTACTGATAGGGGGTGTCCACGCCTTCGGGGAAGTTCTGGGTGGCAACGGTGGCTTTCTCACCGTTCAGAGACTCGGCGTGCTGACCGTCCTGCAGCACATAGCCAGCGGCACGACCACCCTCATAGGTGGTGGAACCAGCGGAAGTGTGGCTGTCAGTGCCCTTGATGGTCCAGGCATAGCCGTTGTTGGTGTTGGAGGTATCCCAGGAATCTCGGTTGTAGTTGTTGAGGTGGCCGAGATAGAAGGCATACTCGGGAAGCAGCACCGGGTTACCAGTCACATGGAAGTAGTCCTGGAGCAGAGCCTGCACGGTGCTTCTGGTGTTGCTGGTGTCGGAGACAAAATAGTATGCGTCCAACTCTGCTTCATTGTGCCGGGTCACAACCGTATCCGCGGTGGTGTCACCAAAGTCATAGGAACCCGGCTTAAAGGTGTTTCTCAGGACACCATAACCGCCGGTGGTGTAGTAGAACGGACTGGGAGAAGAAACGCCGCCATCCGTCCAGGTGCTCTCGTTGGCGATGTTAATGGTGTCCCCCGTGTGGAGGAAGCGGCCATTCTGGGTGCCGCCGCCGAAGAAGTTCTCCCCATCCTGCTTGACCAAGGTTTGCACGGTGGAGTTATCGGAGATCTGAAGGGCCGCCTTCTCCTGCATCACCACGTCTTCGCCCTTCTTTACGGTCATGAGAGCGGTATCTTTGTCAAATACAATGGTAGTGCCTCCACTGGTGATGGTAAAGGCATCCGCGCTCTCAGTCACCGTAGCGTTGGGGTGAGAATAATTTTCAGAGCTGTCAGGATACTGCTGAATGCGTCCCATGTGGCTGGGGCTGTTGGGGGTGGCATACTCGCTAAACTCACCGGTGGGGTCCACATTGTAGCGGAAGATTCCATCCTCCAAGAAGGTGATTTTGGCGCTTACGGCACCGCCGTTAAAGGTCAGATTTACAACATTTCCGTCTGCCTTGGCACTTGCAACGGATTCCAACCGTCCCCGGAAAGCATCGGACGATGCTGCAGAGGCTGGTACCGACATCATGGGCACGACAGCACTAATGGCTGTTGCAACCGCTAAGGCACCTGCTCCTACTCTCGATTTCTTTTTCATTTTTTATGACCATTCCTTTCTACTGCGTTTCAAGGCATCCAAAGAGGATGGAACACATTGCCTCTGACGCAGCAAGCCATAATTTGATAAATAGGGGTCGCTAGGGTTCGCTTAGGGTTCACTTAGGGTTTGCTCAAAATGACTTTAGGCATGCACGTCCCCCAAAGATTGCGCGAGCCATTGATACAGCCAACCGGCTGTGCTCAGAGCTGACATGTGGAATGTGGCCTCGAGCGTCCGGTTTTGCCCGTTCCATCAAATGGGATCGCGAGGGGGTGCTATGGTCCATCAAAGTCGTTTGTCCATTCTGCTGCAGAATGAACGTCCACAAATGAATTGTGGTTGCTTGTAACGCCGCTACAAACAACTGGGGTGCAGTGGCCTACAAGTGCAAGCGGTTTTCCTCTTTCACCGGAGATTTGCGCCGGTGCGCAGCTTGGCTGGCTGAAACAGCGGAAAGACGTGCGCATGGAGTTCACACGAAAGGACGGGGTTTCAAGGTCCAGTCTACCACCGAGAACTATCTTCCTCAGTTCCATCATGGCACTCAAATTACACTCTTTCTACTTCTCATCCATTTCCCCAATCTTAGTCTTTCTAGGCGCTTTTCCCCTCTATCCCACCTTTCTTTAAATACCTGTTTCCAGGCTCCACTCATTCACTACTCCAAAATGGGGCTGTCTGGAGAGAAAACAATTCTCCAAACGATACAATCCCATATTTTAGTATAGCACACTTCCCCTGGTATGGCAAGATAAATAAAAAAAGGGAATAATCTCAAGAAGCGACTGATATATTAGCTAGTTGCAGGTATTTCGGTCAATACCGCACAGAAAACGGTGTAATACGTCAGAAAGCCGTTTTCCACGCGGTTGTCTGATCTTCTGTCCTCTCTTCTCTTTCCTCAGGCAATAAACTTGGTTGCCAAATTCGATAAATTGTGTATTTTTTATCAAAGAATAAAATACAAGATATGGGAAATCACGCAATTATCGCATGGGATTATAGTAAATCTATAATTTTGAAAGAAGATTCGCAAAAAAATTGTAGAATCCAACGAACCAAAAGTGCAAAACAACAAATAAAAAATGCAAATTAATTGGAGAGAACTTCTGCTAGAATAGATCACATAATAGCGAACCATTTCAATGCTTCCCGAGATGGTAGCTTTCGCAATCTATTGAAAGAGAGGGGAAAAATTAGTCGCACGCAAGTCTGCAAGAAAGGAGGAGATATGAATGCCTGATATTGTTCTGACAAGAATTGACAACCGTCTGATCCACGGACAGGTGGCCACCCAGTGGTGTGGCGTTGTGGGTGCCAACTTGCTGTTGGTGGCCAACGATGCTGTTGCGCATGATGAGCTCCGCCAGGGGCTGATGAACATGGCTGCGCCTGCCTATGCTCAGACACGATTCTTCACCATCGAGAAGACCATCAATATCATTCACAAGGCATCGCCTAGCCAGCATATTGCCATCATCTGCGAAAATCCGCAGGATGTACTTAAGCTCGTCGAAGGTGGTGTACCGATTAAGAAGGTCAACATCGGCAATATGCACATGGCTGAAGGGAAGCGCCAGGCTGCAACCAGTGTTGCGGTGGACGATAATGACGTTGCCGCATTTAAGAAGCTGCGTGACCTGGGTGTGGAGTTGGAAATCAAGAGAGTTCCTGACACTCCTGCAGAGAGTATTGACAAGCTGTTCAAATAATTGGAAAGCTGAAAGTCTTTTGAAGTCTTTTGAACTCGGATGACTTGGAAAGGAGTTACAATGGAAATTACCATTATCCAAGCAATACTGGTCTTTGTGGTGGGCTTCATCATGGGCATTGACCAGTTTAGCTTCTTGGAATCTTTGTATCAGCCGATTGTCACCTGCCCCATCGTAGGTGCGATCCTCGGTAACTTTGAGCTGGGCGTCGTGGTTGGCGGTGCTTATCAGCTGGTTCAGATCGGTAGTATGCCCATCGGCGGCGCTCAGCCCCCCAACGCAATTCTGGGCGGCATCATGGCCACCGTGTTTGCTGTCTCCCTGAATCTGGAGGCCACCGCTGACGGCGTAGGCACCGCAATGGGCCTGGCTATCCCCTTCGCCGTGTTCGGCCAGTACGCTGTTACCCTGACCTTCACCATCATGTCCGGTATGATGGCCAAGGCCGACGAGTGTGCTGAGCGCGCTGATACCAAGGGTATCCGCAACATCAACTTTATCGAGATGGGTATTCTGGGTGTGCTGTTCGGCCTGCTGGCCGTGGCCGGCCTGTACGGCGGATCCGTTCTGGGCGATCTGCTGAAGGATTGGTCCTATCGTTATTCCTGGGTCATGGCTGGTCTGGACGCTGCCGGCGGCGCTATGAAGTTCGTCGGTTTCGCCATCCTGATGAAGGTCATGATGTCCCGCGAGATGTGGGGCTTCCTGCTGGCAGGCTTTGTGCTGTCCCTGCTGTGCTCTGCTAACGCTACCACCGCTGGCGCCACTCTGATTCTGTGTGCGTTCGTGGGCGTGGCCATCGCTATCTACGACTTCACTGCAAACGTGAAGATCCGTGAGAACGCTGGCATGTGCGCAAGCAATATGGGAGGTGACTCTGATGGCATATAACATTCCTGAAAAGTATCAAGATCTGACTCCGGCCCCTCGCCTGGACAATAAGACCTTGAATAAGATGGTGTGGATGTCTTGCTTCCTGCAGGCTTCCTTCAACTATGAGAGAATGCAGGCCTGCGGCTGGCTGTGGGGTATTCTTCCCGGCTTGAAGAAGATTCACACCAACAAGGAAGACTTGAAGGCCTCTATGGCTCACAACCTGGACTTCCTGAACACGCACCCCTTCCTGGTGACCTTTGTTATGGGTATTGTTCTCTCCATGGAGCAGAACAAGACCGATATCCAGACCATCCGTTCCGTGCGTATCTCCGCTGCTGCTCCTCTGGGCGGCATTGGCGACGCTCTGTTCTGGCTGTCCCTGGTGCCCATCCTGGCTGGCTTAACGGCCAACTTGGCCATGGATGGCAACATCCTAGGTGCCATCCTCTTCCTGATTGGCTTTAACGCCGTCCAGTTCCTCATCCGTTGGTGGCTGATGCACTGGTCCTATGGCATGGGCACCAAGGCCATTACCATGTTGACCAGCAACGCAAAAGAGTTTACTCGTGCCGCCAGCATCCTGGGCGTGTTCATCGTGGGCGCTCTGATTGCCAACTACGGCAGCACTTCTCTGCGCATCTATGTGGGCGATCCTGCCATTAACATCCAGGGCCTGCTGGATGGCATTCTGCCCAAGCTGCTGCCTCTGCTGATCACCATTGGCCTGTACATGCTCATCAAGAAGGGCTGGACTCCCGTCAAGTGCATTCTGACCATCCTGGTGGTTGGTATCGTGGGCTGCGCCTTCGGCATTTGGGCCGGCGACTCCAAGGCTATGGATGCCGACGGCAACACCCTGCTGGGTGGCTACACCCCGCTGGTGGAGTGGTATGAGTATCCTGCTCCCGCTCCCGCCGAGAAGACCGGTCAGCAAGCTTATGACGCTCTGGAGCAGATTGTCATTGACCTGCAGGGCGCTGGCGTAGACGTGTCCCTTGGTGAGTAATCACTAAAAACATAGGTTCTGCCCGTCACGAGACTGCAGAAACGATTGAAAACATAGAGGGGGGACGGATTGCTTTCATCCCCCCTCTATCTTTTAGAACGTAGAGAAACTAGGTGTTAATGTGAGTCCAGTGACCGGCATCCTAATTCTAATTGTCTTCATCGCCTATGTGGCTGTGGAGGCGGTAAAAAATTTTCTGCTGAGAAATTTGAATGTCAGCCTGAAAAAGAAGGACTTTGAGACCGTGGAGCGTCTGGCGGATTTGCCCATGTCTCGCAAATTGCTTGGCGACTATACCTGTGACTTGTACAAGCTGCGGGGACGGTATGTCAAGCAAGATACAGCGGCCTTTGAAGAGCTGCTGCGGCAAATGATTGCCACGACCTACAAAAATCCAGAAGATAAGAAAAACTTTCTGGAACAGTACTACCACACCTTTCTCCTTCGGGAGAACGCCACCTATGCCCAATGGCTGCTGGAAGCTATCCGAGCCGAACAGAGTGATAATGATAATTATGTGCGGTTTAGCCAGCAAGCCTATGATGTGATGATGGATCACAAAACGGATATGATTGACGAAATGATAGACCAAGTCAATGAAAAGGCCTATCGTGGATTTGCTCTAGGGGTCGTTCTGTTTATGGTGGCCAGACAATATGAACTTTTAGAGGATTATGAACATGCCTTGATCTATTACCAGAATGCCAAGGTCTGCTTCCATCCCAAGGCGGTATATGCCAAAGCCATAGAGGATAAGCTCAAGCAGCTGGGCAATGGAGAGAAAGGCAAGGCGCAGGTACAAGCACAATAAGCAGTACCGCGATGATAAAGATAGGAGAACGAGGATCATGATCGGATTATTAGTTACGGGACATGGAAATTTTGGCTCGGGAGTGACCACTTCGGTCAACGTTGTTGCCGGGGAGCAGGAAGATTACCGCTATGTGGATTTTCTTCCCACCTACAACCTGGAGGATCTATCCCGTGAGCTGAACAAGGCAATGGATGAACTGAGTAATTGCGAAAAAATTCTGGTCTTTGCGGATCTGGCTGGAGGCACTCCGTTCCGTACAGCAGTGGAAGTCGGCATTCCCCGTGGCAATGTCTCGGTCGTTGGTGGCGTCAATATGGCTATGCTGATGGAAGTTTGCCTGGCGCGCAAGTTTGAAGATGACATCGACGCTCTGGTGGATATGGCGCTGGAGACCGGCAAGGACCAGATCGTGAAGTATGAGTTCAAGGCCGTGGAGCAGCAGGAGAGCGACGACGGAATTTAATTGATCATAGAGTAAAGAAGAAAATTCATACAGATTGATTCAATGATAAAGGTCTGTGGGTGGAAGACCCATAGAGGAAATGGAGACACAATCATGAAGACTGTATTTGGTATTAGTGAAGAGAAGATGCAGGAGACCTCTTCTGTGTTCACTTTGTCTGAAATCTATCAGCAGCCCGCAACCTGGGAAAAGACCTGCCGTCAGATTGCGGAACACAAGGATGAGTTGAAGAAGTTTATCAATCAGGTGGTGACCTGTGAGGACTACGACATCATTCTGACCGGGGCTGGCACCAGCGAATTTGTTGGCAACGCCTTGTTCCCCCATCTGACCCAGCTGATGAACCATAAGGTGAAGTCCTATGGCACCACCGACATTGTGGCCACCCCTGAGGCATACCTGTCCCGGGAGAAGCCCACCCTGCTCATTAGCTTTGGCCGCTCCGGCAACTCTCCGGAGTCCGTGGGTGCCATCGATGCAGCTGAGGCCGTGTGCGATCACGTGTATCACCTGTTTGTGACCTGCAACTCTGAGGGAGCTCTGTCCAAGCGTGCAGCTACCACCCATAACTGCTACGCCATCAACTTGACCAGCGAGACCCACGATCAGAGCTTTGCTATGACCTCTAGTTTCTCCAATATGTATCTGGCCACCTATCTGTGCTTCCATCTGGATGAGCTGGATGAGACCATTGCCAAGGTACATGACATGGTGGAGGCTGGTCAGAACTTCCTGGATCACCAGTACGGTCTGGCTCAGAAGATTGTGGATGAGTACAACTTCAACCGCATCGTCTACCTGGGCAGCAATACCCTCAAGGGCACCGCTCAGGAGTCTGCGTTGAAGATGCTGGAGTTGTCTGCTGGTCGAGTGGTGACCATGTATGACACTCCCTTGGGCTTCCGTCATGGCCCCAAGTCCATCATCAACGATGACACCATCACTGTGGTGTATCTCAGCGACGACGCCTACACCAGACAGTATGAGGTGGACCTGATCAAGGAGATGAGCGGTCAGCGCAAGGGCAACAAGATTGTGGCTGTCATGTCCAAGGAGGATCAGGCAGTGGCTGATCTGGTGGACTACACCGTGGTTTATGGTCTGAAGGGCGATCACGAGAACGTGCTGCTGGGTCTGGATTACATCCTGTTTGCACAGACTCTGGCTGTGCTCAAGTCCCTGAGTTTGGGTATCACCCCGGACAATCCCTGCCCCACTGGCGAGGTAAACCGTGTGGTCAAGGGCGTGACTCTCTATCCTTACACCCGTAGATAAGGATACTGTGAAATAAAAAATGGTTTGCCCTTTTGTGAGGCAAACCATTTGGGCAACATGGTGCAGCCGATGGGGATGGCCCCCAAGGTTGCACCAAGTTGCATATTTTAGCAAAAGGAGCTACTTGGATGAATTGGGAAGTAATTCTTTGGTCCAGCGGCACCATTGCCGCGGTGTTGGTGGTATGTCTGTTGATCGTTTGGATCATTTCTGCCCGCAACATGAAGCGCAGCCGAAACTCCATGGCTACCCTTCAACAGGAGATCAAGGTGGGTGCTGAGGTTCTGTTTGCCGGCGGCATCTACGGCAAGATTGTCAAAATCAAGGATGATGTCATTGACGTGGAAGTGAGCAAGGGCACTGTGGTCAAGATTTCTCGTTATAGCATTCAGGCTGTGATGGACTGATCGACTCTGCCTGCTGTTGCCGACAGATCTGCTTGGCGTATTCGCTGGGAGAGATGTTGTAATACTTCTTAAATAGCCTGGAGAAATAGTGAATGGAGCTGAATCCCAGCAGATAGGAAATCTCACTGATGGTGTGGCACTTTTTCTGAATCAGTTCCTTGCTTTTTTGTAGTTTGATGTTTATGAGGTAATTTTTCGGCGAGGTATGCAGGTGGGATTTGAACAGTGCCTGCAGGGAGGAACGGGAGATAAAAAACTTATGACAGATTTCATCCACCGTTATGGGATCAGCCACCTTCTGATTCATGTAGGATACAATCTGTTGTAGCAGGTCAGCTCGGATGGCCTGCTGGGAACCGGCCAAAGGATGGGATTGGTGCATTTGGTCGCTGAGTTGCATCAGCTGAACGATAATCTCTTGCAGGTAGCACAGCATGAGGGTCTGGGTGTAAAAGGAGTGGGACATACTCTGGGCGATGAGCTTGTTGAGCGCACTTTGAATGGACGCAGAGCAAGAGAAAACCTGGCCCAAAAAATGAATCCGCTCGGCATTTCCCATATCAAAAACCACGGTGAGGTATTTACACGGCGTGTCACAGATGGTTTGTCTGGGGCGGGGCTGGTGGGGACCGCAGACGATCAGGTCGTTGGCGTGGAGTATGTGAGTCTCTTCGGTCAGACCCAGGGTGAGGGTTCCGTCGATGACGAAGAACAGTTCGTAGTAATCATGGACCGTGTGGCAGAAGTGAAAATCCGTGACCTGAGTGACGTAGGAGTCCAAAATCTCCAACACATTGAAGGGAGAAAAGTAGGGCTGGTACAGGTAGGGAACGGCAAGTTTGACCGTGGCTGGATGGGCATCTGGAATAATGAGGTTGAACACCAGTTCGTCAGAGTGGACGATGAGATTGAAATATGTATTGGGGTTGAGTTTGACATAGTGATGGATGGGGAAGGCCTTTAAGTCCTCGCCTTGGGGCGATGTGCCCACGAGAAGGCTGGCAATGCCCCGGGACAGCTCCAGATGGACTTCATAGGGGTATACATAGAGTTGATCCACCGATTTGGTGTGCATCAGGTGCAGTCGCTGGATACGCTCATGGGGCCCCGGTGTAAACGGCTCATCGTAGTAGGAGCCGAACGACGAAAGGACGCTGTCGGAAACAGTGTGAATCATATGGATAGTCTCCCTGTGGTTTGCAGTTTTTCTGATACCTCAGCATATAGAACTTATTCTAGCGGATTGCAGTGTAAATTGCAAGTAAAACCCATGATCGGGTGAAATATCCGGGGAAACCAACCAAAAAGAGGGCTGTTTTTCCCTGCCTGCGGCAGCGGCGAAAAAAAGAGTTTAGGAGGTCGATGGAAATGATTCTTCAAAGTAAAAAAGTGTGGATGGCAGATCGATTTGTCCCGGCACAGGTTGTAGTGGAGGAAGGGAAAATTGCGGAAATCTTGCCCTACGGTGCCAAGCAGCCGGATATAGACTATGGCCAGCAGTGGATTCTGCCCGGCTTTATCGACATTCACTGCCATGGCGCATATGGGTTTGACACCAACGACGCCCAGCCAGAGGGACTGCGCAACTGGGTGCGGAACATCGTGCAGGAAGGCGTGACCAGTCTGCTGCCCACCACCATCACCCAGAGCGAGACGGTGCTGTCCAACGCGCTTAAAAACGTGGCCCAGGTGGTGGAAGAGGGTTACACGGGTGCTGAAATTTTGGGCGTCCACTTTGAGGGACCCTTCCTGGACATGGTGTACAAGGGAGCCCAACCCGAGCAGTATATTGCAAAGCCCACCGTGGAGCAGTTTCAGAAGTATCAGCAGGCGGCCAACGGTCTGATCAAGTACATCACCATGGCCACGGAGACCGACGAGGACTATGCCCTCACTCGCTATTGCACCGAGAACGGCGTGGTGGTGAGCATTGGCCATTCTGCGGCAACCTTTGACCAGGCAGTCATGGCCTTTGCCCATGGCGCACGGTCCATGACCCATGTATACAACGGCATGACCCCCTTCAACCACCGTCAGAACGGTCTGGTGGGTGCTGCGTATAACATCAAGAGCATGTACGGGGAGATCATCTGCGACGGCAACCACTCCACCCCTGCCGCTCTGCATCAGTTCTTTGAGCAGAAAGGCCCCCACTATGGGATCATGGTCACCGATGCCCTGATGGCCAAGGGCTCTCCCGCTGGCTCCAAGTTCCTGTTTGGCGGCAACGAGATTGAGATATATCCCGACGGCAGCGCACACCTGACCTCCACCAAGGGTCTGGCTGGCTCCACGCTCTGCGTCAACAAGGGCCTGCGCCTGTTGATTGAGGAAGCTATGGTACCCATGGAGACCGCCATCAACGCCTGCACCAAGAACCCGGCGGAATGCTTGGGTATTGCCCACCGCAAGGGCTCCATTAAAGTGGGCCTGGATGCCGACCTGGTGGTGTTGGATCGTGACTACCAGGTGGTGCAGACCTACTGTGCTGGTGTTGGCATGTTGGGAGAGGACGCATGAGCAAAAACAAAAAGAAAAAGAAGCAAGAACCCCGCGAAACCATTCGCCTGTCTGGACGCAATGTGTATACGGATAAAAACGGCCGCGTCATCTACTATGACTGGCTGACCAAACAGGGCTACCTGATTCAAAAGGAGCACGAGGGACGTATGACCCTCTTCAAGAATCGATTTGTCATCGTGCTGTTTGCAGCCATCCTGTTTGCGGGTACCTTCCTGAACTGGACCCAGGCAGTCGTGGCCGGTGTGGTCATGGCGGTGCTGATCGAGCTGTATTTCCGCCTGTCCTACCTAAAGAAGCTGGAAGTGGTGGAGGATGTGGATTTTCAACACCGCCTTACGGCCTTGCAGTCCATTCTGGAACATAAGTCTCGCACACAGATCATCGCTCTTGCCGCTCTGTATCTGGTATTTGCTGTGCTGGTGGTACTCAACGCCTATCTGGAGGATTATTCCATGGGGCTGAATATCCTCAGCGGCTGCCTGGGAGTGGTGGGCCTGTATTTCAGCGCACTCCATATTTATGCGCTCATCAAAATGGGGTGAGAGACGAAAAAACCATCGTAAGAACGATGGTTTTTTCGTCGAAGATTTCGTTATGCCTGGTTGGCGGAGCCGCACAGTGCGATCTTTTCCTTGACCAGGGCCACCACATTGGCGCGGCCTACCTTAGAGTACTTCTTGGGGTCGAACACGTCGGGATCTTCTGCCAGGTACTGCTTAACACCGTTGCTGAAAGCAATGCGCAGCTCGGTGGCGAAGTTGACCTTGCAGATGCCCCGGCGGATGGACTCCTGCACAGCCTCGTCGGGCACACCGGAGGCCCCGTGGAGGACCAGAGGAATGGTGACAAGCTGGCGAATGGCACTGAGTCGTTCAAAGTCCAGCTTGGGCACCCCTTTGTAGAGGCCGTGGGCGGTGCCGATGGCAACGGCCAGGGAGTCCACCTGGGTTTCTTGGACAAACTCTGCGGCTTGCTGGGGGTCAGTGAAGGGGTTGCCGTCACCGCCCTCCAAGTCGTCCTCTTTGCCTCCGACCTTGCCCAGCTCCGCTTCCACCGGAATGTTGGAGGGGGCGCAGGCATCCACCACACGCCGGGTCAGGTTGATGTTCTCCTGGAAGGAGTGGTGGGAGCCGTCAATCATGATGGAGGTATAGCCGGTGCGCAGGGCCTGCATGGCCAGATCAAAGCTGTCGCCATGATCCAGATGCATGGCAACGGGCACCGAAGCACGGGCTGCGGCGGTCTGAACCATAGCCAGATAGTAGTCCAGCCCGGCGTACTTCACCGTGGAGGGCGTGGTTTGCAGAATGACGGGGGCACGGCTCTCCTCAGCGGCCTGCACCACGGCCATGACCATCTCCAGGTTCTCCACGTTGAAGGCGCCCACTGCATAGTGGCCCGCCTGGGCACGGGTCAGCATTTCTTTGGTTGTCACCAATGGCATAGTAAATGACCTCTTTTCTTTGAATTTCTTAAGGTGATGACTCCATCAGTATAGCACACAATGGCCGGTTTGTCTGCACCTTTGCAAGCGGGCCAGTGGAAAAATATAGAGGTGTGGGTACATGCTCGCACCGGATTCAATGATGTTGGAAGGAGGAATTATGATGAATCATAATCCGTTGAAAAAAATTGTAGAATTGCAGAAACAGGGCAAGAATGTGGGTATTTACTCCGTGTGCAGCGCCAATGGCTACGTCATCGAGGCTGCCCTCCTGCGGGGCAAGAGCGATGGGTCCTGCGTGCTCATTGAGAGCACTGCCAACCAGTGCGACCAGAACGGCGGCTACACCGGCATGACCCCCCGGGACTTTAAGAATTTTGTTCTGGGCATTGCCGAAAAGGTGGGTTTTGACCCCAAGCGTTTGTTCCTGGGCGGTGACCACCTGGGCCCCCTGACCTTTGCCGGGATGAACGAGGCTGAGGCGATGGAGAATGCTGAGGAGTTGATCCGCCACTATGTGGGGGCGGGGTTCACCAAAATCCACATTGATACCAGCATGAAGGTGGCAGACGATGATCCCAACACCCGCCTGAGTGATGAAGTCATTGCCAAGCGTGGCGCACGGCTGGCCCGTGTGGCCCAGGAAACCTACCACAAGCTGCTGGAGACAGAGCCGGATGCCATTGCACCTGTGTACATCGTGGGCAGCGAAGTGCCCATTCCCGGCGGCGCCGTGGGTGCTGTGGATCAGGGCGTACAGGTTACCAAGGTGGAGGACTTCAAAAACACTGTGGCGACCTTTGAGAAGGCGTTCCGGGAGCAGGGCCTGGATGAAGCATGGGAGAACGTCATCGGCGTTGTGGTACAGCCCGGTGTGGAGGAGAAGGACAGCGGCTGCACCGAGTACGACCGGGAGAAGGCCAAGAAACTCATGGCCTCCATCCGTGAGTACCCCAACCTGGTGTTTGAGGGCCACTCCACCGACTATCAGACCAAAATCAAGCTGCGTGAGCTGGTGGAGGACGGCGTAGGCATTCTCAAGGTAGGCCCTGCCCTGACCTTTGCCATGCGGGAAGGTATGTTTGCGCTGGAGAACATCGAGAAAGAACTCGTCTACGGCACCGATATTACCCCCAGCGGCTTCCAGAATGCCCTGGAGGCGGAGATGCTCAAGGAGCCCAAGAACTGGCGCAAGCACTACCAGGGCACCGAGCTGGAGCTGCGCCTGAAGCGCAAGTACTCCTTCTCCGACCGTTGCCGCTACTATATGCCCACCCCCGCTGTGGAGGAGGCCAAGGAGCGTCTCATTTCCAACCTGCGTACTCTGGGGATTCCTCTGAACCTGCTCAGCCAGTTCATGCCCATCCAGTATACCAAGGTGCGGGAGGGGCTGCTGGAGAACGATCCCGTGGCGCTGGTGGAAGATCGTATCGTCAACACCATCGACGAGTATCTTTACGCAACCCATCAAAGGGAACTGCTGTAAGCAGCATAGAAGTCGTTGTAAAACAGTGCTCATAGACAAAGAAGTCCACCCGCCTCGGGTGGACTTCTTTGTCTTACAAGGGCATTTTCACACTTGCATCTGTATGAATTTCCAGTAAAATGGATGGGGAAGGATTGCAAGCCATCAAAGGGGAGAGAAGGTGTTTGAATCGGAAGAAATGTAAAATTATCGCAGTCGTCATCGCATTCATATGGCACTGTCTCATGGCTGTACTCATGCCCCTTTGGATGGGCGTGACGTATATGTTTCTCACTGGAAATGGGAAGGGATATGACTATGATTTGTGCAGTGAAGCGGATATTTATATTCTCCTCGCCCTCATAGGAATTGGTATCTGGGCATGCTGTACCATCCCCACCTTTACGTTTCTGACAAAAGAGTGCTCAAAGCTGGGGAAACAATATCGCTTTCTCCCCTTTGCAGTCTTTATACTTGTGGGACTGATTGCTGTTTCCCTGTTGGGATGGGACAACTATTTGATGTTGTATGGTGTGAATTGGTAAAAGGAGAGTGAGAACATGGTGGATCTGCTCAGGAAAATGCGGGTATTTTTCATGTACAATGGACTCTTTCTCATGGTGATGTTGGTGGGATGTTGCCTCATGCCGGGAAGATTCGTGGGAGAAGATTGCGATTGGATTTGGCCGTGGCTGGTGGTGGCCTATTATGTCTTCGGATTTGAGTGGTATGTGTCAGCCCCGGTGTTTGCGTTGTTTTATCAAATCCATGAGTTCACGATAAAAGAGGCCTTCTTATCCATTCTGGTGGTGTTTGTGACAACGTTCCTTGTGCTGACTATGATGGATCTGTTGATTGATGGCTGGAGAGAGTGGCTGGAAGGGCTGGGAGGAGCATTGGTTGTCTGGTTGAAGGCTTCTTTGCGGATTGCCGGTACCTATGGTGTGGTCTATTTCATTGCCAGATTCATCTACCAAAGAACGCAGCTGATGTAGAAAACAGGGGGATACATCATAAGTCGGTTATCAAACATCCCGAACGCACATGTGTTCGGGATGTTTGATAACCGACAACCACGGTGATGCCATTACGTTGCCTTCTTATTTGCAGAGCAGCGGTCGTTTGCGTAGCTGATAAAATCCTTCTCCACCAACTCATAGTCGATGGAAGATTGAAGCTGACCAATCTGATCTTTCCAAGCATCAATATTTGTTTTCAACTTTCGGAAACCAAGGGATTCATAAACATGTTGTGCCCTGGTGTTTTTCAAATTCGTGTCGAGAATGATTTTTGAATAGCCGTTTTTGAACAGCCAGCCAATCAGCATGCTCAAGATTTTTCTACCGACACCACGATTTTGACAATCGGTTTCGCAAATCTTAATGCCGATTTCGGCAACACCGTCATCCAGATCACGATAATTGCACTCACCAATCAGTCGGCCGTCTTCTTGAATGACCAGACAGCCCTTGCCGAGTCCTTTTATGACTTCAGCCTCGGTGGTTCCCACTCCATTGGGAAAACCTGCGTGTGCCATGACAGCACCGTCATTCCACCAAGAGGCAAGCTGCTTTGCGTCGGAGACTTCGGCTTGACGGATGGTTAAGTTTTCATACTGAATCTTTTCCATTCTCGTACCTCCATTATAAATTCACGGAAAGATCAAAGAAGTAGACGGATAGCACTTTTGAATTTATGATTGAGTGCAAAAGATAGTCCGTTACATAGGGTGTTCCTTTAACTCATCCAAAAATTCCTGGTAATCATTCTCGGACCAATAAAAGGTGAGCTGCTCTTCGGTATATTCTTCTGGAGTATCTCGCATGAAGTGGGTTCCAATATTGTACTGGAATCTTTTTAAAACTGCCTCCGCAAATTCACGGAAAAACATACCAATCGCAGTAATGACGTTACCGTCCTCCACCACAGCTCTGTGTATAAAGTTTTCCTTCTCAATAAAAGGGAAGGTGTCTGCCAATTGCATGAAATAGCCAGCGGTAAATTTTCTCCCATCCAGAATGCCAGCCTTGGATAACAGAGCAGGAGAGGAGGAGATTGCTGCAAAAACGACGGTTGTATTGACTCCGTTCCGGAGGAAGTCAATCAATGTATCATCGAACAGGGCAGGAAGCGGATTGATGGTGCCTGGAAGAATGACGCAATCATAATCTGTGATTTTGGCATCTGCGGTTGTTTTTGTTGGGAAAACACGCAGGCCTTCTTCGCTATGGTATTCTTTGTTTTCGCTGGCAATATAGTCAACGGTTTCGCCAAACCAGATGGTCAGGGCAGACGTTAGACAGGTAATCTCTTGCAAGGAAAAGTCGGGGTATAGCATAACAGCAAATTTACTCATCTCAAAACCTCCTATCACCAGTCAGTGGTTTCCAACTATGACGCATTTAGTGTAGCAAATACACAAAAGACATGCAAGGGTCAAGGGTAGGACTGAGGGATGGAGTGATGCAAATTTTATAAAATCGTGCCGCTTGCAGCATGTCATACTTTTTCCTATTACTTTTTACCCTCTAAAAATCCCGTGAACAAGGTAGAAAAAGAAGGAAGGAATAGTAAAGAAGGAATAAGTAAAAATCCCGAACGCATTTGCATTCGGGATTTGAAAATACTAGCCCTCGGGCTGGCGGCGCTGATGCGCCGTATAAGTTGTTTTCGCCTATGGCGAAAAACTTGGTGCAGGGGCGGCTTTGCCCACCCCGAGCATAGAAATTACTTATGGCTACCAAAAAGAAGGACACGACTTAGTCGTGTCCTTCTTTTTGGTGACCCAGCGGGGACTCGAACCCCGGACCTTCGCCTTAAAAGGGCGTTGCTCTACCAACTGAGCTACTAGGTCATATGAAGCTTTTCCCGATGTCCCCCCGGGCGAGCCAGGGGGGACATCGGTCTGGCTGGGATGGTTGGACTCGAACCAACGAATGCGGGAGTCAAAGTCCCGTGCCTTACCACTTGGCTACACCCCAATAAAATAGGATGGAAGCGAGGGCCGGAGCGGACGCTCCGGCCCTCAGCCACAGTATGGGGTGGATAATGGGGCTCGAACCCACGACACCCGGAACCACAATCCGGTGCTCTGCCAACTGAGCTATATCCACCATAATATCACGCGCTGCATTTGGGGCGGGGGAGAGGCCCTCGAATGGGCTGGCACGCCTGAAGGGACTCGAACCCCTGACCCACTGCTTAGAAGGCAGTTGCTCTATCCACCTGAGCTACAGGCGCGTATGGAGCGGGTGATGGGAATCGAACCCACGCGACCAGCTTGGAAGGCTGGGA
>CALXDO010000133.1 GCA_944387075.1 uncultured Oscillospiraceae bacterium
TGAAGAAAATGTTGTAGAAAACGTTGAAGAAGTTGAAACAGTTATAGAAACTGAACAACAAGAAGTAGAGCAAACTGAAGAGCCAATGATTCAAGAATTTGCTTTATCAGTAGACAATATAAGAAACTCTATAAATTCTCAATTAAAAGATAGAACAGTAGAAGCAGAGGATTGGTGGGGTGGAACTTATCAAACGAGAGAGTTTTATCTATTCGATATATTACCAGGCGAAAATGTTGCCGTAGTAGAAGATAATTGTAATTGTTATAACTATTATGGTATACCTTATGAAATACAAGGAGATAATGCTGTTCTAAAGTATGATGAAAAAGTTCCATACATACAAGAATGGAGACCTAAGAAATCTGAGGAATCTGTTGTATTTGAAAAAGAAGATGAATTAAAAGATATAGTTTTAGAAAAATTCGCTAATAAAGAAGCTGAGATAGAGGCTATAAAAAATAATTTATCTGAATTACAAGAGTTTAAATCTAAAATAGATTTAGAAGAACTTAAAGGGCAAGTAGATGAAATATCTAATAAATACGACTTAGATGTTGATACTACTGAACTTAAAGAAAAAGCAATAACTAAAGATATAACTTTAGAACAATTTGAAAAAGAATTAAAGGTTTTATTTGCAGAGAAAGTATTAGAAAATGGTAAGTTTTCTAAAGATGTAAAAGAAGAACCTGCTAAAGTTACTGTTACTTCTCATGAAGAAGGTAAGATAATATATGGTGGTTTATTTGAAAAACATGGACTTAAATAGTTGATGTTTTTTATTTAAAAATAAAAATTTTAAAGGAGAAAAGTATGAAAGCGATAATAAATTTAGACAAAGTTAAATACCCAGACGTTGTTACTGCGAAAAATGGCTCTGATGTATTAGAAAATGGTGCTTTTGTAGCATTAGGTGGATTAGTTGAAGACAGATTAGGAAGAGATTGTTATCAAATAGGACAGTTAGCAGAAGGATGCAAATTAGGATTTGTAGCTGATGTTGCTTTAATGTATGATGAAACAAAAGATGAAAGAGATTTTGAGTTAGCTGCAAATGCAATAACTAGAGTTTACAGACCTAAAGCTGGACAAGGAATAACTATAGCTAAAAAACACGTAGCCGGGACTGTTAATAAAGGAGATAAATTAGAAATAAAAGCATCTTCTTACCAATTACAAGCACATAGTTCTGGAGTTGCTGTTGCACAAGTATTAGAAGTTTATAATTTTGAAGGACAAGATTCATATTATATAGAATTTATATAAGAATTTATTAACATATTATAAAAATTAAAAAGGAGAAATGTAAAATGGCATTAGCGAAATTAACTGATATACAAAAGATAGCTAGAGATTGCTATAGAGGAAACGTTGAAAAGTTTTCTAAAAATGCTGCTAACGATGTTTTAAGAGCAGAGATAATAGAAAGAGTTGGAGGAGAGTGGAATTATACTAACTTCCAAAAGAATAAGTGGGATGTTTATGCATTATTACAAGAAATAATAGATGTAGACTTAGTAAATTTATCAGAAGAAGCATTTAAGCAATTCTGTGAAGTTAAAAACTTTGAACTTGGAGATGCTCCTGAATTCGTAGTAAAAAACAATAACTTATTCAAAGTTGGTATAATAGCTGACGGTATAAACTCTACAAGAAGACAAAGAAAATTAGGATCTAGAGTAAGAACAGAAGCATTCAAATTAGCTATAGCTACTTATGAAGAATTAGATAGATTCATAGCTGGTAGAATAGATTGGAAAGACTATGTTGATACTGTGGTTGCATCTTTCAATCATGAAATAGCTACTCAAATAGTTGGAGCTTTCGGTAAAGCATATTCTGAAATAGGAACTAACTTAAAAGTTTCTACAAATGCTGAAGGTGTAGATGAAGAGTTAAAGAAAATAATAAACAGAGTTAAAGGTGCTACTGGTAAAAATGTTGAAGTTTACGGTACAGCAGAAGCATTAGGAAAAATAACTGGAGCAGGTGCTTTAGTAGATGCAGATGATAAGAGAGAAATAGGATACGTTAGAATATTCAACGGAACTAAATTAATAGAACTTCCAAATACTTATAATGAAACTACTGATAAATGGGCTTTAAGTAATGATGTATTATATATCATCCCAGCAAACGAACGTGTGGTACGTTTAGGGTACGAAGGTGGAGTTACTATATTAGAAGACACTACTGGAACTCATAGAGATGACCAACAAATAGAAATGACTTACATGCAAAAAATACACGTTGCTGTATTAGTTGCTGCTAAATTCGGGGCTGTTGAAATAACTGAATAATTTCTTTAGAGAGGATATTAATTTATCCTCTCTTTTAAATTAATTTAAAATAAGAGGAGATTGATATTATGGCTAAAGCTAAAACTGAAACTAAAGAAGTGATTAAAAAGAATACTAAGACTTCAAAAAAGAAAGAAGTAAAAAAAGCAAAAGAAATAGAAATAATAGATGAAATAATAGATGATGTTGAAGAAATAGAAGAAGATATAGAAATAGAAGAAATAGTTCCTAGAAAAACTTATAAAGATTTAAAGAAAGAGTTTAGGTCAAAACAATATGAAATAGAAGTTGAAATATTAAATCTTAACTCATGTGCTACTTCATGTAGAGGTAGAGATGGTAGACTAATATTTAATTTTAATAAGTCAGGAGATAGAGAATTTATAAGTTTAGCAGATATATCGGAAGTTGCTAGTAGATATAAAGGTTTCTTTGAAAAACATTTGATAGCAATAATAGATGTAGATAGCGACGAATATGACTTAGAAGATATAATAACTTATTTAAATCTTGATGAAATATATCAAGAAAATGAAATTGAAAATTATGATACAGATTACATAGGTCAGATATTAAAAATGGATGCTAAGAAATTCAAAAGATTAGTAGAAGATGCTAACACTAATTTAGTGAAAACAATAGCAAGTAGAGCTGTAGAACTTTTTAAGAATGGTAAGTTTGACTCTAGAATAAAAGAAGAAGCTATATGTAAAAGACTTAACAGAGAAGATTTATTTGAAATGTAATTTGTAGATTTATATAAACAAATAAAATGTAGATTTTAAAGGTGGTGCTTATTTTGCACTACCTATTTTGATTTATAGGTGGTGGTAAAATGGGAACTCCTATTCAGGATGTATATAGAAAATTTTTAGGTATGATAGAAGATGAAGAATGGTTACTTGTTGAAGATGAAGTTATAGAGGATTTAATGCTTAATTATCTTGAAAATGCTACAGTAGAATTTAATCAATGTAAAAAAGATTTATCTATTGATTATGATACTATGACATTTGAAGAAACGTTAAGTATGAATGAGATAATGATTTTAGCATGGGGAATGGTTATTCATTATCTACAGCCTAAGATAAAAAGAGAAGAAAATTTAAGACAATTCGTATCTGATAAAGATTTTAATAAATTATCAAACGCAAACATGCTTATGAGATTAATGAATTTAGAAGATAAAGCTAGAAAACAATTAGAAACATATCAAGGGAAATATAGATTTAAAGAGTTTACGGGGTGGAATTAATGGCTTCGTATTTAGATAATTATAGAAAAAGAGTTTCTTTAGGTACAACTGATAGAAGAGAAAAGTTGATTTCTCAAGCAGAAAGAACTTTTGAAAAGCAACTTATGGAATCTCCTTCTGCAAAAAGATTAAAAGCTACTTTGCCAGGGGAAATAGATGTTCTAGGAAACACTAATGAAATAGATTGTATTTTACTTAATATATCAGATAACGATATAAAAGCATTTGACCAAAAATATTTATTAGTAAGAAAAGATGAAAATTTTGATATAGGATGTTATATAGAATTTGATGGGGCATATTGGTTGGCTACATTTAAAGAGCATAGAACATTAGATACTCATAAAAAGTTTACCTTGTTTAAATGTAATAACATTTGGAATTATAAAAAACATGGTATAGTATATAGATTTCCTGTTTATGTGCAAAACTTATCATTATATTCTGATGGATTAGCAGATAATAAATATACATCTCAAGAAGATGGAAAAGTTTCTATTTATTATGGAGAAAATCCTATAACTAAAGGAATTAATATAAATACAAGAATCATGATAGGAAATAGGCTTGTATTTAGAATAACTAATATTAATGATTATGAATTTAGATCTAATCATAATGGACAATGTGCTATAAAATCAATGTTATTACAAACAACTTTAGTTGATAAAGATAATTTAAATAATAATATAGCATGGAACGAAGAGTCTGAAATAAAAGAAATTGATACAGATATTCCTAAGATAGTTGGAGATAAAAAAGCTATGTTAGGAAGTAAAAAGATATATAAATGTTCTAAAGAAATTGATAATAAGCATTGGGAAATAGAATGTAGTCCAGAGCTTAATCAAGTGATAGATTTTAAAGTATTTGATGAAAATGATTATTGTGAAATTAAATTCCCTACAAGTGTTAGATTTGTTGGAGAATCAATTAAATTAAACTTATTTATAGATGATACTTTAAAAGATACTTTAGAAATAGTTATTAAGAGTATATAGGAGGGTTAGTTAATGGCAAAGTTATATGGTTTAGGAAATGTTATTATATCCGAAGTATTAACTAGATTAATGACTAATCCTGATTTTTATAAACTTGTATATTACAAAGATGTAGATGAAAATGGTGAAGATATTTTATCAATGCCTGATTTAGAAGATCCTGTTGGGAAATTGTATAAAAAGCAAGTATGGTTACATAGAAGACCAGATAAGATTTTATATAATCAAGATGTAAATATTTTTGTTACATTAGATGACTTTAGAAATGAATCTGCTAAAACACCTAGTATCAAAACAATGACTTTTAAGGTGGCTATATTAGTACATAAAGAATGTTTACTTACTCCTAATGGGAGTAGAGACATAGCTTTATTATGTTGTGTATCTGATATAGTTGAAAATGATGATTACTTTAGAGGGTTGGGTAGATGTAGTGTTTATAGAGTAAATCATTTACTTGGTTTAGGTATGGAGTATTCAGGATATGAAGTTACATGTAGGATAGATGGAATACAAGCAAAAGGGATATAGCCATGAATAATGGATATGAATATTATTATTTGTTAGGACTTGATATTCCTCTTGAAAAATATGGATTAGGTAATATAAAGCAACCAAAAATAAAAGATTTTTTAGATAAAGATATTAGTATTGATAATTTTTATTATCCTTTTCTTATGAATGATATTGTTATAGGTCAAGCAAAGGATAAGGATATGGTAATGAAATTAAAAGATTCTTTGGGAGATTTTACTTTTATGTTAATGAATTGTATCCAAAATGATAGAAGTGATATTCTTTATTATTTGAAACAATCATTAATGTTACTTTATGATACGGAAAACATAGAAATAACTGAAAATTTCACTATGAGAATTAATGATATAGAAATAAATAATTCTAATTTCAATATTCTTTGTGATACAATTTTTGAAATGTTTAAGATAGATAAAAGTAAGTTTAAATTTGAAAGTAAAAAGGAAGAAGAATTAGACCCAATTACTGCTAGATTTGAAATGTTGAGAAAGAAACATAGAGAAAAAGTTGGTAAAAAGAATGAGATTAATTTTATAGATATTATCAATATAATAATTCATTCAAGTAAATTTAAATATGAAGATGTTTTAAATTTTACTGTATATCAAATAAAGAATACTTTTGAAACTATTAGCTCAAAGGATTCTTATGAGACTATGATGCAATATAAGTTAAGTCAAAAGTTTGATATTAAAGAAGATGTTAAAAGTTGGTATTTTAAGAAAATAGTTAAAAGCAGCAATATTAAGTAAGCCTACGGGCTTATTTTTTTTTGTTGTTAATTTTATAAATATAATAAAAGAAAGCGAGTGAATTTAATTATGGCAAGATTTGCAATAAAAGATGTAATGGATTTAAAATTAACACCATTAGCAGGAGGAGGAAGCCCAATAACTATAGACTATTTAAATGGTGCTAGTATAACTTGGGATGAAGAGTCTACTGCTGCTAAAAAGAAAGGTAAAGATACTATAATATTTGGATCTCCTAAAACTGGTGAATTCAAAATAGAAGCAGAAGTAATAGATGATAACTTCTTAGCATTAATGACTGGTGGTACTTTATCAAGTGGAACAATAGAAGTAGGTTCTCTTTCTCCGGCTACAATGTATTCTATAAAAGGAACTTTTGCTGTTGTTGAAGAGGGCGGAGAAGTTAAAAATAAAGAAATAACTTTATATTCTGCTAAACCAAAAGCATCAGGAGAATTAAATTTCTCTGCTGAAGATATAGCTAATTTCTCTATAACATTTACATTAGCTGCTGATTCTTCAAACAAGTTTATGACTTATAAAAATGTTTCGCCAGAGTTATTAGAAGCTAAAACTACTAAGTAGTTTTATGTGTAAAAGGGGGAATAAAATCCCTCTTTTATTTTTTTATTATTATTAATAAACATAAGTATATTTAAGTTAAATGTGTTTGTATTTGTTAATAATAATTTATATAAGGGAGATGTTATTATGAGTGCTAAACTTTCAGAATTAAAATTAGATAAGGTTAGAAAAACATTAAAATATGAAGTAGACGGAATTGAAAAGCAAATAGTAATATATAATGCTATTGGTAAAAAGAGAGAAAATCTTTTAAATTTATTTCAAATAGGAAGTAAACTAAATGATAAAGATAAAGCAGCTTCAATGATGTATGAATCTATTTTAAAAGAGTTAGTTGATATAGATATAGATACTAAGGGATTTAAGAGTATGTTTAAAGCTCCTAGTATAACACTATTAGAACTAAATCATACTATTGAAGAAATACTTCATGAAATACAATATGAATTTATTACAGGGCAAATAAGACAATTAAATGCAACTAGGCTTTCTGCAATGACGGCAGTATCTATAGAAAAAACTAAACAACTTCAAGAAGATATTGAGGAATTAAGAAATGCCAACATTTAAAAATCTAAATGATTTAATGAAATATGTTAAAAAGGCTACATCTGATTCTATGCCAGAATTAGGTAAAGAATTAGAAGAAATAATGAAGGAAGAAATTCAAACTCAAGTATATGATGCATATAAGGATAATGAGTGGAGAACAGGACAATTAAAAGAAAGTGTAGAAACAACACATATTTCAGAGGATAGAGTTGAAGTATCTTGGAGAGATAATGGAGATTGGAATTCTGTTATAAATGGCAATCATATGTATGTAATTCATGGTTTGGAAATGGGTAAAACCTGGGGAGAAGGTGGATACAGACCAAAAACAAACTTAGTTGAAGAAAGCCTAGTTGCATT
>CALXDO010000134.1 GCA_944387075.1 uncultured Oscillospiraceae bacterium
TCTGATCGAGCAGCTTTGACTGGAATCATCTTTGTGCTTAAAACAGGAATACCATGGGAAGAGCTCCCACAGGAGATGGGATGTGGAAGTGGTATGACCTGCTGGCGTAGGCTGCAAGAGTGGCAAAAAGCCGGTGTTTGGGAGAAAATTCATTGCAGTATTCTACAAACCCTGAACAATGCTCATAAAATCGACTGGACCAGAGTTTGCATCGACAGTTCTGTGATCCAGGCAAAAAGGGGGGCCAACTCACAGGACCCAACCCTGTAGATCGAGGCCGACCTGGAAGCAAACATCACGTCATAACGGACCGGAATGGTATTCCACTGGCGGTTGCCCTCACTGCTGCCAATAGGAATGACTGCAAAATGTTAACTCATATGTTGGATAACCTGCCCATTTTAAACACATTGCAGGGTGGACCTTCTTGCCACCCCAAAAAACTACATGCAGATAAGGCATATGATTACTCATTTTGCAGGCAGGCGTGTACGCTACGCAATATTATTCCACGAATTGCTAGACGCGGTGTGGAGAGTTCTTCTCATCTCGGAAAACACCGCTGGGTTGTTGAGCGCACTTTTGCCTGGCTCCACCGATATCGACGCTTACTCGTTCGTTATGAGCGGAGGGCAGATATCCATTCGGCCTTCCTTACCCTTGCGGTTGCTCTCATTGCCTTTAAGTTTTGTTAGGCGCTCTTAGCAGCAGATCCTGGATTACTTGCTCCGACTACATTTGCTTTAGAGTCAATTTGACATGAAAAACCAAAAGCAAGATCAGCCTACCGAAATGGTACGTCAAACTCCTAAGGGGGTGTTGTGAAACCAGGTCCGAAATGAGTTGTTCTACCTTGGATTCTACAGCGGAAAAGTTAGGAACGACCCGATGCCCAAAGAAACTAACGGTGTACACAAGTTTGGATGGATGCAAAGTCATACCCCCAACACATAAAAAGAACTTTGCACCATTATACACATACATTTACTTATAGTAAAGAATAATATAATTATAGTAAATTATAATCTTCCTGTTTTGTTGTTAGTATCATAGCAGGAGGTGATGGGATGTTCACGGAATTTCCAGAACGCTATATCACTTTAGGCTTAAAGATTGCATACTACAGGAAGAAAGCAGGGTTGACCCAGGAACTTTTGGCGGAACGGGTGGGGAAAAGCGTCAACTTCATTGCACAGGTGGAGGGGACGGGGACCGTCCGTGGCGTGTCCTTGGAAACCCTGTTCAAGATTGCTCAGGTGCTTGACATTCCCCCAGCCAAATTGTTGGCCGACGACTGAACACCACGCTGGCTGTTATCATATCGTCCTGTGTTGAGATTCTCAGTTATTTCAGCGTGACCATGCAGATATGTCGTTTTTCGTCGAAATGTATGGATGTGGAAAGGGTGAGTATATGAAACCGGACACATTCCCTAAAAAAAGAGAATTGTTTTTTCGCTTTTGTCAATTAAATTCATTAAGAATATAGTCGAGAAATAAATGAAATGCAAAAAATTGTGCTTGAATCTGTGTGAATTGCCAGAGATGACGAATGTTTTTCCAGTGCGTACACCATCAAAAGGATTTAGCCAAGCGAGAGAATGTGCTTGATTGTGACGTAGATACGGAGTGTTGTTGATAGTATCCTTTTAGTCCCGCCCCCAATGGGATCGTAGGGGGATAGCGCCTTTTTTCGATTGGGAAAAAGGGCTCTTTTATATGGTCGCACAGCGGTCGAAGGGAAGGGGGGAGAGAGCAGCGCGATTCGAAGATGGAGCACATAAGACAGAATATGGGTAGAAGGAGAGATGGTTGTGAAAAACTTAAAGTTAAAGTGGAAACTTTTGGTTTCCTACGGTGTTATCTTCCTGTTTCTTGTTATTATGGGCGTATGCTCTCTTTCTGTTAGTAATATGATGTCTAAGAAGAGCATCGAGTACGCAGAAAAGACTGTCCCGGTGGTAGAAGAAATTGGATTGGCCAGGCGAAATATGGTTTCGGTTCGGCGCTATCTGTTGAATGCCATGATTGCCCAGGATGCCAGTGATTTCCAGCGTGTCACGGACTCCATGAATACGGATCGAGATGCTTTGTATAGTTCCCTGGACGCCATTGAGAGCATTAACAAAGCATATGCAGAGGATGTCAGCAGCATTCGTCAGAAATTGGAGAGCGTATCGGTGTACAATTCCCAGATCATGGATTTGGCCTCCAACTTTGGCAATGAAGAGTCCATTGACCAAGCCTACAACATCTATTCCAATTACTATGCCCCGGCGTTTGATGAGGCGGCGGACATGATTGTGGCCCTCAACGACCGCATTGACCAAGATACGGTCACCCAGGAAAGCATGGTCAAAAGCGCGCAGACAATATCCAAGGCCATTGTCATTCTCATTTTTGTGCTGTCGTTGGGTGCCGTGTGTTTCTTTACCGCCCTGATGCTTCGCTACATTTTGACTCCCATTCAGGATCTGTTGAAGGCTTCAGAGGCTTTGGCCCGGGGAGATTTCGCCAATGCCTCCATTCACTACGATTCTAAGGACGAATTCGGTGAATTTGCTGCTAAGATTACGGCTGTGGTGAAGCGCATTATCTTTATCACAAAGGACTTGGAAGAAGGACTGAAGGCCATTGCGGATGGTCAATTTAACGCCCATAGTCAGGACGACAGCCAGTATGAGGGTGAATTTCATGTACTGCGTGACTCCGTCTATCAGCTGATTCGGATGCTCAACGACATTATGTGTCAGATTCAGACCACATCCAATGAAGTCTCCAGCGGAGCGGAACAGGTGGCCAATGGGGCGCAGGCGTTGAGCCAGGGAGCTACAGAACAGGCCTCCAGCATCCAGGAGTTGGCCGCAACGCTGGGGGATGTCTCTCACCAGGTAGATGAGAACACAAACCTGATCAGTCAGGTGGAGAAGAGTGTCCATGAGACTGTGGCCGAGGTGGGGCACAGCACAGAACGCATGAAAGAAATGCTGGATGCCATGGAGAACATCAACACGACCTCTGCGGAAATCGGGAAGATCATCAAGAGCATTGAGGACATTGCGTTCCAGACTAACATTCTCGCCTTGAATGCTGCAGTGGAAGCCGCTCGGGCTGGAACCGCCGGAAAGGGCTTTGCCGTCGTGGCCGATGAGGTGCGCAGACTGGCTGCCAGCACGGCAGAAGCGTCCCAAAATACCGCAGACCTCATTTCCAAGGCTTTGAATGCAGTTCAAAACGGTAAATCCATTGCCGATGAGACGGCTACATCTCTGGATCGGGTCAACAGTATCATTGGAAAGCTCGATCAGCAGGCACAGAAGGTTGCCACAAACTCTCTGGCACAAGATGAGGCCATCAGACAGACCACCATGGGAGTGGATCAGATTTCCGCTGTGATACAGAACAACTCTGCCACCGCAGAGGAAAGTGCAGCAGCCAGTGAGGAACTCTCTGGACAGGCCAGTATTCTGCGAGATCTGGTGTCCAAGTTTACCATTTGCTGCGATGTGAACCTCCAACCGGGAATGGATACACCCAAAGAGCCGGCCCCTGTGGCTGCCATGGAGACAGCGGGCGTGGGAAAATATTGAAAGCAGTGGCAAGGGTGTGCTGGAATGAGGTGCGCCAATGAAAAGAGATATGACAATTAAGCGACTGCCGGATTACATGGAGCCTGACACCCACACCGATCATGGCATGGGTTGTTCAATCAATCGATGAAATGCCGTTTTGCCTTTCTGGTCCCTATTGGACCAGAAAGGCTTTTTTTATCTGTGGGATCGTGAAATGAAACGGAATTGACGTAACCGTCAAACCTGGCGGCGGATTGCTGGAATGTAGCTACCGTGAGAAAATATCTCCATAATAGCGGATAGTATCGTAGAGTCTCGGAGACTGGA
This sequence comes from uncultured Oscillospiraceae bacterium, assembly GCA_944387075.1. GTDB lineage: Bacteria > Bacillota > Clostridia > Oscillospirales > Oscillospiraceae > Enterenecus. The sequence continues at coordinate 3,899 of CALXDO010000134.1, forward strand.
AGATACTATCCGAGACTGGAGATAGTTAT